>JAMOUE010000185.1 GCA_027068235.1 Deltaproteobacteria bacterium
CATGGAGCCAGCCTCCAAATTGGTTACAATGCCCCAAGTCTGGGGATCAAGGTCACTCGTTGGTTCTAGAAGATCCATATGGGCATCCCAATATGATTGTATCGTTCCAACATCTCGCCAGTATCCTTTAAATATGTAGCCAAAAAGATGGCCATCTTTCAGGGCCTTGGGCAGAATATGATGGCCGAAATCGGTTTCCGATGTCTTTTTTAATGAATCAACTAGGTAGTCTGTATCAAAGACATAGATTCCCATAGAGGCAAGATTGGATTTGGCCTTTTGGGGCTTTTCTTCCCAGTCGATGATTTTGCCTTGGTTATCTAGAATGCCTATGCCAAATTGGTGAGTCTGCTCCCATGGAACAGTCATCATGGCAACCGTCACTTTGGCACCGATTGCCCTATGATATTTCACCATATCTTTGTAATCCATGTAATAGACATGGTCTCCTGACAATATTAGAATCTGAGAGGAAGGACGAGATTCAATAAAATCAAGATTTTGTCTCACAGCGTCTGCTGTGCCTCTATACCAGTCTGAATCATCTTCTCCAGTCCTTGGTGGCAAGATTTTTACCTCCCGCGTACGGCCTGAGAGGTCCCAGGCAGAACCATCACCTATATGGCTCATAAGAGACAAGGGTTTGTATTGTGTCAGAACGGCTACACGGGTCATATCGGAGTTCATGACATTGGATAAAGCAAAGTCTATTATCCGATAGATTCCTCCAAAGGGTACGGCAGGCTTGGCCCTGTGTTTTACAAGGATATTCAGCCTAGAACCAACTCCTCCAGCCAGTATTATCGCAAGGGTATCTCGCATGGTTAGTTTAGTCGTTTATCTTGTCACCTTTTAAAAACTTGTTAAGTGTTGTCTCGGCATTTTTTAAGGCACATAACTCCCCACACATGGAACAGCCTTTGTGGGAGAGGGACTTTCTAGATTCAAGGATCTTTTTGGCATCATCAGGGAAAAGCATATTTTTGAACTGCTCACTCCATTTAAAGTCTCTTCTATCCTTGGATATCTGTTTGTCGGCAGCATCTGCCTTCCCTTTTAATTTTACAACATCTCCTACATGGGCAGCCAGTCTGGCAACTTTTACACCAATGGCTACGTCTTCCTCATTTGGAAGGGCTAGGTGCTCTGATGGCGTTATATAACATATGAGATCTGCTCCATACATTGAAGACTGTGCAGCACCTATTGCTGCTGTAACATGATCCCATCCAGCACCTATATCGGTTGGGAGGGGGCCTAGCATGTAATAAGGTGCTTCGTTAGACATCTTCTTTTGCAAGATGATATTTGCCTCTATTTCATCCAGAGGCACATGGCCTGGCCCTTCAACCATAGCCTGACAGCCCATTTCACGTGCAAGTTCGCAAAGTTCACAGTTAAGAATTAGCTCTGCCATTTGTGCCCGGTCGAGAGAGTCATGGATTGCGCCTGCGCGTATTCCATTTCCAAGGCTTAAGACAGTGTCATACTTTTTTAGAATGGAACAAACACGGTCAAAATGTTCATAAAGAGGATTTTCTTTGTTGTTTTTCATCATCCATTGGATCATTAAAGTTCCGCCCTTTGAGCATAACCCTCCATATCTGTAGCCCTGCTTTTGCATCCTCTCTATTGTAAATAGATTTATTCCACAATGTATCGCCATGAAGGCGATGCCGTCTTGGCATTGTCTTTCTATAAGGTCGAAAAGAAATTCTGGATCAAGCTTTGTTGGATCTTTGTGCTTCTGTATGGTTTCACAAAAGGCCTGGTAGAGCGGCACATTGCCAACGGGTAGAGAGACTTGGGCAAGAACCTCTTTTCTAATTTCATCAAGGTCACCTGCTGCAGAAAGCTCCATGAGGGTATCTGCCCCGTGTTCTTCAGCAATGCGTGCCTTACGTTTTTCATGTTCAATGTCACATACGTCTGTAGATGTCCCGATAGAGGCGTTTATCTTGGTGCGAAGTCCTTTGCCGATGCCAACAATCTTTTTCTCATTGAAGCGTCCCCTGAGAATTACGATCTGTCCTTGACGTACCCGCTCAACAAGAAGGTCTGGAGCAATCCCTTCTTCTTTGCAAATGTGTTCCATTTCAGGGGTTAACTCGTTTCTGGCAGCATATTCCAGTTGTGTTGCCAAATCCAACTCCTTTCTCCACTATAAAGATTCAATAGAACAGCGCATTTCTTAAAATTATCTTTTGACTCTAAAATAGCTCTGTCAACATACTATAATAGAATCGCATTACCAAGATAGAGTTTGTTTGTAATATCGATCTATTCTAAGATGATAACGTTTTTTGCGTTTAAAAGCACAAGACAGGTGGAGCCAATGAATAAAACAGTATTGACTGTGGCAGGTTCTGATCCTTCAGGTGGAGCAGGCATCCAACAAGACATGAGAGTTTTTACATGCCTTGGCCTGTATTCCTGTGCAGCAATAACTGCAATTACTGTGCAAAATACAAAGGGAGTCAAAAGGGTCTGCCCAGTAGAAGGCAAGTTGTTGCAAGAGCAAGTGGAAGCTGTGCTTGAAGATATTGATGTTGGAGGAATCAAGGTT
>JAMOUE010000186.1 GCA_027068235.1 Deltaproteobacteria bacterium
AGGCCCACATGCAAGTAAGCCTAATAAACGATGGACCGGTAACGGTACTACTAGACAGCAGGAAGATATTTTAGAAATACCTCATAAATCTGAATGGGCCTTTAAGAGACCCTGCTAAAAATCTCTAAAACCATCGGTTAGGCACCTATAGGCTTCGTAAACCACAACTCCTACTGCCGTTGACAAGTTAAGGCTTCTCGTATTCCCCCACATTGGGATCTTGTAACTTTGATCTTCAAACCGCTTTAAGAGCCACTGTGGCAGCCCAAGGGTCTCCTTTCCAAAAACCAGATAACCACCCTGCTGGAAAGGTGCCTCAGTATAAACACGCTGTGCCTTTTTGGAAAAAAGAAGCATTCGTTCTGGCGGCACGCCCTCTAAAAATGTTTGAAGATCCCTATGGTAAACAACATCAACGTACTTCCAGTAATCAAGCCCCGCCCTCTTTAATGCCTTGTCATCGGTACTAAAACCAAGAGGTCTAACGAGATGAAGAGTGGAATCTGTTGCAGCACAAAGCCGTGCAATATTTCCTGTATTTGGCGGGATCTCTGGTTCAACAAGGACTACGTTTAGCTTGACCATAAAATACTTTTGACTGTTCTAGGATACCGCCCAGGTGAATACCATGATATTCAAGAGCTGTTTGACTTTTTTTGGCACTCACTACAAAGGCCAATAACCTCCAACTTGTGCCTTAGTATCTTGTAGTTGAAGCGTCTTTGTAGGTCTTCTTCGATTTGGGCCACACGTTTATCACTAAATTCTTCTATCCTTTTGCATTCCTGGCACCTCAAATGGCAGTGATGCTCGTGGCCATAGATGTGTTCATAGTGCATTTGGCCATTTTCAAAAAACACCTCTTCAATAAGGTTTGCCTTTATGAGTAGTGGGATAAGACGATAGATAGAGGCCTTGGAAACCCTTAGCCCTTTTTGTCTAATGGAGATGTAAAGGGAATCGACATCAAAATGTTCGTGGGTAGAAAATATCTCCTTTATAATGGTTTCCCTTTCGGGTGTATAGCGCATACCTTGACGCTTGAGAAACTCACGGAATATCTCAAGCTCTGAAGGCTTGTTGTTTCGAGCATCCATTTAAACGAGTCCCTAGAGACAAAAAAGTTTCCTCTTTTCAAAAGCATCTTATCTTATTACCATACCCCGTCAAGGCTTATTGACATTGAATAACAATTTCTTTAAGGCCACCTCTAAAAGGAGAAAAAGATAATTTTTAGAAGTAGCCTTAAGCACAAAGCCTTATCGGACGAGGGAGGCCAGGGTGCTTCAAAAACTTTTTGGAAAAATCAAGGCTGGTTGTTCATCATGTGAAACCTGCAAGGATACCCTTGCAACTGATACAGAGCCTGACGTCAAAAGCCTTTGTTTTGAAAAACTCCACAAGAATGAAAAAGAACAGTTCCTAAATCTACTGCGTCAAACAGGCAGGATCTTATCTTCTGAAGAAATGGATGTGGTGGATGAATTCCTATCACATGAAGGTCATTTGTCTGTAGCTTTTATAAAACAGCAGCTTGCCCAAAAGGGAAAGGAAACATCTGAAAAGGCCGTAGAGGACATCCTTGATCTTCTTTGCAGATATGGTCTGGCCCAAAAGGTTCAATTAAATGGCACAGGGCCTTGGTATGAACATCTTCACCTTGGTGAAAAGCACGATCACTTAATGTGCACAAGATGCGGGAAGGTGGTGGAATTTGAAGACGAAGACTTTAAAGAACAGATGAAACGGTCTGCAAGCCTGCACGGTTTTCAACCGCTTTTCCAGAAAACTACCATCTACGGCATATGCTCAAGGTGCAGGAAACTACAAAGCGGAACCATTCCACTTTCTGCCTTGAGCCAAGGTGAAAAAGCGCTTGTTGTGAGCTTTTCAGGCGGAACCAGTTTAAAGAAAAAATTATCAGACATGGGCCTTGTAACAGATGAACCCATAGAGGTCCTAAGTAAGAGTGGGCCGGTAATTCTAGGTGTCAAAGGTTCTAGAATAGCTATTGGAAAAGGCATTGCACAAAAGATACTGGTTACCCCCATAGAGGCTGATGAGGAGAACCTTGAAGTATGAACAACGATAAAATCGATTTAGGAAAGATATGTTTTATTGGAGGGGGGCAGATGGCCGAGGCCCTAATAAAAGGCCTTTTGAAACGGCAAATCTTTAGCCCAAAGGATATATTGTGTTCAGAACCTGTAGAAGAACGAAGAAAATATCTTGAAAAAGAATATCAGATCAAGACCTATTCCAACAATAGCGAAGCTGTAAAAAACGCCCAAATAGTTCTTCTGGCTGTAAAACCACAGGTAATTGATGTTGTGCTTAAAGAGTTAAGCCCAAGCATTCAAGACAGCCATCTTGTTATCTCCATAGCAGCCGGAGTCACTCTGGAGCAACTACAGACCCTCTTAGGCCCAAAAGCCAGAATCATTAGGGTGATGCCCAATACCCCTGCCCTTGTCTTGGAAGGCGCTGCAGGAATCGCCCAGGGCCTTCAGGCGAGCAGACAAGACCTTGAAACTGCACTTTTTATATTCAACGCAGTGGGACAGGCTGTGGAAGTGCCTGAAAGCCTAATGGATGCAGTAACAGGGCTTAGTGGAAGCGGCCCTGCATATTGTTTTCAGTTTATTGAGGCCCTAATTCAAGCAGGTATAAGGGAAGGACTCCCAAGGCCTACAGCAGCGACCCTTGCCATACAAACGGTACTTGGTTCTGCCAAGATGTGTATCGACACAGGAAGGCATCCTATGGAACTTGCCTCCATGGTCACAAGCCCTGGTGGGACTACCATTCAAGGACTTTATCAGCTAGAACGAAGCGGTTTTTCAGGCATTGTGATGGATGCTGTAAATGCAGCAACAAAGAGGTCAAAAGAACTTGGTAAAAAGTAACACTTGGGGCTAAGAATTAGGCTGCATCTAAAAGCAGGGATCTTGTTCAAATGTTTCTTGCGGCGATAAAACCATCAATCAGGTGAAAAAAGAAGCCACATCAATCAACACTACCAGTCTGCACACAAAGATTCTCATGGCCATTGGCCTTGCCATACCGTCTGGCCTATTTTTCCGAAATCAGCTCTTCATAGATTCTTGCGTCTTTGTGGGCACCATGTTCTTGAATGGCCTTAAAATGCTCATTGTGCCCATAATACTTTCATCCATTGTGGCTGGCATATTAAATCTTCCAAATGTAAAGGGTCTTGGGAAAATGGGTGCCACAACTGCCCTTTACTACCTTATGACCTCGGTTTTGGCAGTAATTACTGGCTGCATATTTGTATTTGCACTAAAACCCGGCCTCTCACATTCGCTGCCAGCAGGCCAGCTTCTTGGCCTTTCAGAAGAGGTGATGAAAAAAGTCCCAGATATTTCCTCAAGTTCTATCGCAGACATGAAGGATATATTTTTGAGAATGATCCCGCCCAATATCGTTTCTGCCGCTGCCAAAGGACAGATGCTAGGGATAATATTCTTTGGCATCCTGTTTGGCATATCTGGGCAACTTATTAACTCCAAAAGCAAAAAGACTCTGGCAGGCGTAGTTCAGGCCATCTTTGAAACAACAATGAAGATGACCGAACTAATAATGTATTTTGCTCCCTTTGGTATATTTGCCCTTGTCGCCAAGGTATTTGCTCAGACAGGCATGGATGCCTTAAGACCCTTGGCAATCTTTTTTGTAACGGTAATTCTCGCCCTAGGATTTCACTTTTTTATTACCCTGCCTTTGATACTCCGACTTTTTGGTGCATCTCCATTTGAACACATGAAAAGAATGGCCCCTGCTCTCTTGACTGCATTTTCGACATCATCTTCTTCTGCAACCTTACCCATCACAATGGAATGCATAGAGAAAAGGGCCAACATCCCCAACAGGATATCTGCCTTTGTTTTGCCGCTTGGTGCAACGGTAAATATGGATGGCACTGCCCTGTATGAGTGTGTGGCAGCCCTTTTTATAGCCCAGGCTATGGGCATAAAAATCGGACTTTTTAAGGCATTCGTGGTTGCCTTCACGGCTGTCATTACATCTATAGGAGTAGCAGGCATACCGGCTGCAAGCCTTGTTGCCATAGCAGTCATTTTAAAGATTCTTGGTTTACCAGTAGAGGCCATTGGCCCTATTCTGGCCGTAGATAGAATACTCGACATGCTGCGTACCAGTGTCAACGTATTCAGTGACTCTTGCGGAGCAGTTGTGGTGTCAAAGATTGCAAAAGATGACTAAAAAAACAGCAAGCAAGGCCGGAATTCTAATCATTGGTGAATGGCAAGCAGTCAAAGAAAAATGTCTTCAAGTGGCCTTTGACTTTCTTGGCAAAAAAGAGCATGACATGATCACCCTCCTAAGAGGGGATGAAGTCTCAGAGCTACAGGTAATGGAAGCCCTCAATACCAAGGGGCTCTTTAACACAAAAAAGGTTATTATCTATCAAGATCCTAGCTTTTTAGATTATGGCAGGGAGAAAGATCCGTCAAAAAAATTTCTTAAGGCCATTAAGGCCAATCGGATAAAAAGGGCAGCCACAATACTTGGACGCATCCTTTATAAAAAAGGAATCGAGATAGATGCCCTTGAAAGGTTTACACCGCAAAAAATATTATCCTTTCTCAAGATCGATTCTATAGGAGATGAACAGATAGAAGCCATTTTAAAGGAGCACATTCGTGATGTAGAAAAAGGTTTTTCTCTTCACGACTCTGGTGGCAAAGGTGTGATCTCTTGGCTTGAAAAAAAAGCAGACAAAAAGCAAGCAACCACCAATACCCTTTTGATCATCCACCTGTCTGATATGCCAGGAAAGTCTTCAACCTTGAACCGCTTGATGGAGCTTTGCCAAGTAATTGACCTCCGGATTGCAACAGACAGACGTAAAGGTGCAGATAAAGCACTATACCAGTTCATTTACGATCTTTTAAAAGAACATCAAAAACAGATGGACAAGGCTGCACTTGAACTATTTTTGAATCTTGTTGGCACTGATTCCATGTCTGCCATAAGAAACGAGCTGCTAAAGCTTGTTAATCTTCCAAGTGACAAAAAACGCATCACCATTCAGGACGTTCAGGGCCTTGTTGTAAGACATAAAGAGGAAGAGATATTCAAGCTTACAGAGGCATTTCGGGCAAAAAAACTTATACCTGCCCTTAACAGCCTCCATTTCTTAATGGAGCAAAACATACCCCCACTGGTCTTACTCGCTGCCATAAGAAACTGTACCTTGCGAATATTTTCAATAAAAGCCGCAGCAAGGAGTGTAGGAATCAACACTCCATGCCCATTCAATAAATTCAAGTACGATTATTGGGATGAGATAAAAAAGGTCCTTTCTGATTACGGCGCCAAAACAATGACACAGATGCATCCTTACAGTGCCTTTTTGCATTTTTCAGCACCTTACAAAATGGACACGCTTTATGACATCATTGAGAAATTTGCCGATCTTGACCTGGCCCTTAAGGGGAGTAAACTGGATGGCCGCATACTAATAGAAAGATTTTTTTTCAAATATCTTACTTGAATACATCAGTTTCACATTTGGGATGAGAATAGATGGAATTGACCAGCCTTAGCAAGCTCCTTTTTGAAGTAAGCATGCTCAAAAGAACCATGCGTACTGGATACGCCTTTCTTGGAACTGGTAAGGAAAGCGCAGCGGCTCATAGCTTCAATACAGCTTTTATAGCCTACGTTTTAGGAAAGATGACACCAGGGGCAGACGTCAATCGCATGATCCTTATGGCACTCATTCATGACGTTCCAGAGGCCAGAACTGGAGATGCCAATGCTGTGCATAAAAGATATATAAGAAGACATGAAAAAAGGGCATTGGAGCATGCCCTTGCAAAGACATCTTTGGCAGATGAACTACTGGAACTTTATGATGAATATGAAAAGGCAGAAAGTCTGGAGGCAATTCTTGTTCAAGATGCCGACCAGATCGATATGCTTTTGTCTCTCAGAGAACAAGAAGACTGTGGTAATCCCAACGCTTCCATGTGGATTCCTTATGTAAAAAATAGGCTTCGTACAGAACAGGCAAAGGCATTGGCTGAAAAGATAATGGAAACACATTGGGCTAGTTGGTGGATGGATGAGTTCAAAAAGAATCCTTCATAGGTAAACGGAGGTAACAAAAGGTGATGAAAAGAAGACTGACTTTTTTGATTTATCTTATACTAACCACTGTATTGCTACTGGGAAATGATATAGTAACGGTCCAAGCCATAGATAAAGACAAGCAGAAAGACACGACGATTTACATTGCATACACATGCAACACATGGGGACAGCTTCAGCCCTGCCCTTCTTGAGGCGGGAAAAAAGTCGGGGGAATTACCCGCCGGATCAGTTGGGTCCGTCAGCAAAGAAAGCAGAACAAACTAGACCTCCTTTTAGATGGTGGGAGGGCCCTTTTCATGCCCGGCAAAAGGATTTCAGGGCATGCAATAAAAAATGCAGAAAAACTCCTCAAATATTATGAGGAAATGGGCTATCAAAATATTTGCATATCGAGTGCGGAGCTGGGTGCTGGTATATCGTTTTTAAAAAAGCACGATTACTCTGGCAGTCTTTTTCTTTCAGCAAATGTGCTCAAGGAAGGAAAATTAGTGTTTGAACCTGGCAGAGGCTACAACATAAAAGGTAAAAAGGTTTGGGTCATCGCCCTAACAGACCTATTTTCTTCAAGCTCTCTTGCTAAAGAGGGAATAAAGATCGACGATCCTATCTCAGCCATTAAAAAGCTTTGGGGATCAATCCCCAAACAGACGGATATCGTAATACTACTCACCAGTTTGAACCAGCTTGAAACCAGAAAGATATTAAAGACATTTCCAGAAATTGATCTTGTCATCTCAAGCGGCATAGGGATGCCAACTTACGTGCCTCTCAAAGAAGGAAAAAGCCTTATAGTATCAACTCATCCAAAGGGGAAATCCATAGGCATAATTGCCATCGATGTCGCAAACGGAAAGATTGTAACATATGACAACAAGCTCATTATGCTTAAAGATTCAATGCTGGAAAACAATTTTTGATGTTTTTTTAATCATTACCGAGCATTAAGATGCCCTTGTAAAGGTAGTCTAAACCAGAGGCGATGGTAAGAATGGCAGTGACTATGTAACAACAGAAAAGCAGCCTGTCCAAAGCCATATGAGTTACCGTTGTAAAAAGGACTATAAAGATAGTGAATAACTGAAAAAGGGTTGTGAGTTTACTTACTACAGTAGGCCGAATCTCTATGCCAGATTGAAAAAGCAGTAATACAAGAACTCCAAACACTATTATCAGATCTCTACTTATAACCGTTACTGCCAGCCAATTAGGAACAAGCCCAATAACGGCTAGGGTAATATATGCCGATGCAAGAAGGGCCTTGTCTGCAATGGGATCAAGTATGGCCCCAACCCTGGTCTTTTGCTTCATTACCCTTGCCAGAAAACCATCAAGACCATCTGTTATTCCTGCAGCTGCAAAAACCACAAATGCCCAATCAAAACGCTCATTTATAAGGAAGATAACAAGAAGGGGGGTAAGCAATATTCTTACTATTGTTAATAAGTTTGGTATGTTCAATTAACTGCCTTCCAGATATCTTCCGATTCAAGGAGTCGTTTTGGGTGAAACCATCTTATTTCAGGGTCCTTTTTGAACCAGGTAATCTGTCTTTTTGCATAACGTCTCGTATCCCGCTTCATTTCAAAAATGGCCTGTGAAAGCCCACTTTCTTTCAAAAGGTAGGAGATAATATGCCGGTATCCAATGGATTGCAAGGATTTAAGACGTGGATCAAGGCCCTGTTCCAAGAGTCTGGAAACCTCCTTGATAAAGCCTTTTTCAATCATCTCGTCAACTCTCCTATCAATTAGTCTGTAAAGAGCACTTCGCTCCATCATAAGACCTATCTTAAAGATACGAATACCCCTTTCAATAAAGCCACCTATTTTTTTTCCCTGCTCCTGAGTCTCATCCCTCTTTGGACCATGGGACAAATATATTTCAAATGCCCTTGTAAGCCTGTATGTATCTTTAGGATGAATGTTCTCTACCCTTTTGGGATCCATTGACTTCAGTAAGGAATAGACGCCCTTATGCCCTTTTTGTCTGATCACCTCTTTCAGATATTTTCTAAAGGCAGGGATTGCGCATGGCAAGACAGAAAGGCCCTGCTCCAAACTCTTTAAATAAAAACCCGTGCCACCTACCAACACTGGAATCTTACCTTGTTTTAGTAAAAGCTCTATCCTTCTTGATGCCAATCTAATAAATGAAGCCGCATCCATTGGCTCCCAAGGCTGGCGTATATCAATCAGATGATGCACTATCCCCGACATCTCCTCCCTGGAGGGCTTGGCAGAACCAATATCAAGCCCCTTGTATATCTGCACAGAATCAAGATTGATAATCTCTCCACCCAGTCTTTTTGCCAATCTTATTGACACAGAAGTTTTGCCTGTAGCAGTAGGGCCAACAACGGCTATGACAGGAAATCTGTCTGGGATATTATTTGATTCCATCAGCTTCTAAAAAACCTGTTATACAATTCTTCACGGCCAATACTCACCATTATAGGTCTGCCATGTGGACAGTTGCTAACTCCCTCCTCCAAACACTCTCTAATGAGGCTTTCCATCTCAGCCCTTTGCATCCTTTTACCTGCCTTAACTGCCTGAGAGCAAGCAAGACGCGCCATTAAATCTCTAAAAAGTTCCTTTGATGGAATATGGGGATTTGACAATGCCAATTCAACCATCTCTTCCAAGGAAGCTTGATACCCCTCTTGATTTGCAAAAAATATTGGCACTGATCTTACAATTATCTGAGACTCTCCAAAGCCATCTATCTCTATCCCAAGCTCACCTAGAAGCTGCTTGGCATTGTCGAGATTTTCCATCATTCCTGCCTCCACATCAACCACAACAGGAACCAACAATGCCTGCCTTCTTAGAGAACCTGACGACTCCAATTCAGAGCTGATTCTTTGAAATAGTAATGCCTCATGTGCTGCATGTTGATCCACGATAAAAAGCTTTTCACATCGTTCAAAAAGCAAGAATGTCCCTGCAAACTGACCTATGAACTCGAACTGCACTCCCTTTGTATCTGCATAACTTGACGTTCTAACAGGTTCCTGTACTTCCAACAAAGAAGGAGCGCCTATTTCTTCTTTATTTTCCACTTTATCTGCCAGATATCTTCCATCCCTCTGTTTACCCTGTACATTTTCCCAAGGAAGCGGGAAATCTATATTCACCTGACTGGGTTTTTCAATATCAGGATCAGATTCAATATCATTCATCCCTGTAGAGGAGGCCTCACCTGAAGGCTCAAAAATATCCTGCTTCAAAACAACTGTTTTTGCATCTGTCTCCAAAGCACGCCTGACACCGTGAAACAACAATCGATAAATGTCTCCAGGACGCTCGAAACGCACTTCACTCTTTGTTGGATGAACGTTTACATCTACTAAAACCGGATCTATCTCTATGAAAAATACACCTGCCACATGGTTGCCTTTTACCAAAAAACCTTTCAAGGCATCGTTAAGCGCCTTCCAAAGTACAGGGCTAGAAACGGGGCGTCTGTTTAGGAAAAAATAGACATGCCTGGCAGACAACTTCACCTGATCGGGTCTTGCAACAAAACCGGAAAGTGCAAGTCCCGGCCCTTCATGCTCCACTTCTACCATATGGTGCACTACCTTTTTACCAACAAGTGGCTCTATACGCCTTGAAATGGGCTGATCAGGCCTGCATAGAAATACATTTTTGCCCTCTTTATTTACTTTGAAACCAACATCAGGCCAGGACGCACAAAAAAGATATATCATCTTCATACACCTGGCATACTCTGTCTGGTCGGACTTAAGAAACTTGGCCCTGGCAGGTATCTTCATAAAGAGATCTTCCACCCTTACCATCGTACCCGGAGAACAGGCCTGGGGACGCA
>JAMOUE010000187.1 GCA_027068235.1 Deltaproteobacteria bacterium
ACCAGCGTCTGGCCACCACCGAGAAGTGGATACTTGACCTCGCCGGCCGGTTCGAGGAGGAAACTCTGGCTCTGGAACCACACGATTGGAAGCTGGAGCTCACCTACGAATTCACCACCGGAAGCGAAAGCGAGGCATGCTGGTTCACATCGTTGAAGCACACGCTCGAAGAACGGCGGAACCTATTCTGGAGAGCCAAACCTTTACGATTACGAATTAACGTTTTAACCCTCATTTTACGAAAAACAAGGAGAGAAGAGCTCTTTTTGTGTTTCCTGGGTAGACAACATCAACACCGCAACCCCCTCAAAAATTTTAGGAGGGACCTTGGCAGAAGAAGGAGCCGCCTCTTACGGGAACTCAAACTGGCACTCGAGGATATGGGACTCAAACACGAGGAATATGAGCTGACGAGATTCAAACGCCTTTTTGTGGACCTGGTACTCAGATACCAATACCGCTTGCCTTTAAAAGGCACGAAATGAAAGTAGCGCGGACTTTGCTGGCGGCAAAAGCAAGGCCGCAAGATATTCCCAGCAACTTGGGGCAAATAATACTTATAGAAACGGAAGATGATCTCTGGAAGTGGCTTCTCGGCTGGGAGAAAAGGCCAGCCTTGGAGGAGTTCACCTTTAGAGATTATCTTGCGAACTTTACGCTAATAATATGCCCAAGAGACGCACCCAAAAAGCGAATTAGAAGACTGAGACGAGAAATTTCTCAGCAAATCTTTACCTATCCCGTAGAGGTCGTAAAGGAGTTTCCTGCGGACAACCTAAACAAAACCTCCAAAAAAGGATTTCTCAAACAAAAATTTTTAAGAAATCTCTGCCACATTGCTTGTAAATTAACCAAGAGAAACGAAACACCATTTGAACTTTTGAGCCGACATCTAAAGAGATGCCCTTTTTGCGAAAAGGAGAGCTTGGAAATAATAGACCAGCTTGCGGAACTGAAACAAACAATAACTCAGGTACACGAAGAAATTATAGTGTGCGGCTTCTATGGCTTGATCTTGCGATGCAAATCTTGCGGAGAAGATCTCTCCTGGCAACCAAAAGGACATTTTTATCGGGTTCCTACACTTAAATTTTGTTGACAATCAAAGAAACCTTGCAATATAAACCTTGATACATTTTTCAAAACCATCAGGAGGGAACCATGAAATTTTGGCATATGCAATTAAATCCTGGAGAAACTCTGCCAAATCAAATTGTGGAAAAGATGATCGAAAAATCTCAAGTTATAGGATTAGATATATGGCCCGACCCTGTAATGGAAGTTAATCCTGAATTACAACAAAAGCCTTTTACCGAATGGACTCAAAAAGATATAGAAGCTATAACTAAAAAATGTAAAGAAATCAAAGGAGACTCAGAGAGTTGTGGAGAATTTAAAGCTATCAGACCATTTTTAGAAGAAATGGCCAAAGGAGATATAGTCTATGTCCATAATGGATCTAGACCAATAGGTTTAGTAAAAGTTGAAGGAGATTATGACTTTGTAAGAAAAATTGAAGATTATCCTTCCAAAGGGGTAGAAATTTTCGAAGAAAAATCCGGAGAAGAAACTGCAAAATATCCTTGGTTTAGACATTTTAGAAAAGTCAAATTGTTAGATTTATATCACAACAACAAAGACGCCTTAGATAAGATAAAAAGGAGCCTACCCAAAAACCTGATATCACGGGGAACTTTAGGCATTTTGAAAGATCCTAATCGTCCAACTTATATCTTTATCAAGGAGTGGCTAAACATGATTGAAAAAAATATTGAAATACAACAAACAGTAAGCTTCTTAAAAAATTTTGGTCAAATCATTCTTTACGGCCCACCGGGGACGGGGAAGACGTATCGTGCCAAAGAACTGGCCGCACGAATATTGGGGCTAGACCCTAGCTCAAAAGAATTTGAAGAAAAAAGATTCAAACCCGGAAATAGTCCAGACGGGGCGTGGGAGATCGTTCAGTTCCACCCTTCTTATAATTATGAAGACTTTGTGCGAGGAATTTCCGTCACAACTACGGAAGATGGCCAAATAAAATACGAGGTTAAAGATCGAATTTTTGTAGAGATGTGTAGAGAAGCTGCCAACAATCCTGAGAAACCTTACATTCTCATCATTGACGAGATCAATCGGGCCAATTTAGCGGCGGTGCTGGGAGAGCTGATATATGCTTTGGAATATAGAGGGAAGCCCGTGCGCCTCCCTTACGGCGTCGATTCTTTAAAGATCCCTGCCAACCTCTACATCATTGGCACTATGAACACGGCGGATCGGAGCATCGGCCACATAGACTATGCTGTACGCCGGCGCTTCGCCTTCGTGCAGGTTTTGCCAGATAAAATGGTCATAACCAAGTACTATAATGAAAAAAATTTGGAAAAAGTCGGAAAGGTGGCCGAGAAGCTTTTCGACGAGGTAGAAAAGCTTTTTAAGGAGAACGGTTGCCTTTCGCCGGATTATCACAGAGAAGATGTTCAACCCGGACATTCTTACTTTCTGGCAGAAACCGCAGATAAATTGGCTTT
>JAMOUE010000188.1 GCA_027068235.1 Deltaproteobacteria bacterium
ATTGCAAGGCGGGCAGGGGTCACCCTTGCAGCTTATGTCCGACCACACCGGGTAAACTGTTTTAATGCCCATCATCGTATCCTTTTTTAACTTTTAACCCTGTGAAAAATAGTATAGTTTCTTCCAGCGGATCTGATTCGTTCTTTGTAATGTTTGCAGTGAGTTTAGCTTTTTCTTACTGGGAGCGTAAAAGAAATGACAAATTGATTGCTGTCATTGCGAGGAGGTGCGAATGCGCCGACGAAGCAATCCCCACCTAAGGGGCATGATAGTTGGAGATTGCTCACAGCGGTTGTACCGCATCGCAATGACGGGATGATCGCATCCGGCCCTTTTGGGCCTGCAATGACGCTCAGGTCATATAAAAAAGGCTTCAGTAATAACAATTTTTAGATAGCTTTAAAGATAGAAAGGATTCTTATGATTATGGACCACTTTTCTTACAAAAACGGCACACTTTTTTGTGAAAAAGTAAGCCTGAAGGAGATTGCTCAAGATGTGGGCACCCCTTTTTATTGTTATTCATCTGCCCATTTGAAGGAACAATTTCTGGCATATAAGAGAGGGTTTGGCTCTAGGAAACACCTCATATGCTTTGCAGTAAAATCAAACAGTAATCTTGCCGTCTTGGCATGTCTTGGTGCGCTTGGGGCTGGTGCAGATATCGTATCAGGTGGTGAATTGTACCGGGCATTAAAGGCCGGTATTCCAGCGAATCGAATTGTATATTCAGGAGTTGGCAAGACAGAGGAGGAGATGGCCTATGCACTTGAAAGTGGCATTGCCATGTTCAACGTAGAGTCCATGGAAGAGATGAAGCTTCTTTCCAATGTTGCCAAAAAGATGAATACCCAGGCGCCAATTGCTTTCCGGGTAAATCCCGATGTGGATCCCAAAACTCATCCATACATATCAACAGGATTAAAGGAAAACAAGTTTGGTCTTTTTATGGATCAAGCCCTTGACGCCTATAACATGGCCTACAAGGACCCGCATCTTTTGATTAGAGGAATTGACTGTCATATTGGCTCGCAGATAGTGGAGATCGAACCATTTATCCATGCATTTAAAAGGCTGAAAAGGTTGATTGCTAAGATAGAAGAAAATGGTATTCGCTTATCATTTATAGATCTAGGTGGTGGCCTTGGTATATCTTACAGAGAGGAGACGCCACCCACACCAGAGAACTATATCTCTGCCATTACCAAAGAGGCTGGTGATCTTTCGCAAACCATTATAGTGGAACCAGGCCGTTCTATCTGTGGAAATGCAGGGGTATTGGTGACCAAAATCCTTTACACTAAAGAGAATGATACCAAGAAATTCTATATTGTAGATGCAGGGATGAATGATCTTGGAAGGCCTAGCCTTTATGATGCGTATCATGAAATTAGGCCAGTGGAACATGTGGATTCGCAGAAGGTGCAAGAGGCAGACGTGGTTGGGCCTATTTGCGAGACTGGAGACTTTCTTGCCAGATCACGTCCTCTTCCTGAACTCGAATCTGGTGCACTTTTAGCCGTTTTGAGTGCTGGCGCCTATGGATTTACCATGTCATCAAACTATAATTCTAGACCAAGAGTTCCAGAAGTGATGGTCTCTGAAGATAAGTTCTACGTTGTTAGAAAGCGGGAGTCTTGGAAGGACCTTGTTGCACTGGAGTCCATTCCTCAAGGAGGCCTTTGTTAAGATGAAAGCCATACCTTTTAAGAAGATGCACGGGAGCGGCAACGATTTTATCTTGATTGACAACAGGCAGATGCTCATTCCCCATGAAAATGGACCTGAGCTTGCCCGTAAGCTTTGTAAAAGGGGTTTTGGGATTGGTGCAGATGGTCTTATCCTTATTGAAACTTCTCAGAAGGCCGATTTTAAGTGGCACTTTTTGAATGCAGACGGCAGTTTGGCAGAGATGTGTGGTAATGGTGGCAGGTGTGCTGCACGTTTTGCACATCTTATTGGTATTTGCTCAAAAGAGCTTTCATTTGAGACGCTGGCAGGCATCATAAAGGCCTATGTGGATAATGATACGGTAAAGCTTCAGCTTACCAAGCCTAAGAATATCCAGACGGATATAGAACTAAAGGTGAATAATGATGTTTTTAAGGCTGATTTTGTCGATACTGGAGTGCCACATGCCGTATTATTTTTTCAAGATCTAGATGAGGTAGATGTTGTAGGACTTGGCAGAAAAATAAGATACCACCGTTTCTTCGAACCAAATGGGACCAATGTAAACTTTGTACAGGTAGAATCTGACAAACTCATCAGGGTTCGTACCTATGAAAGAGGGGTAGAAAACGAGACTTATGCCTGTGGTACAGGTGCGGCGGCAAGTGTGCTGATGTCTGGAATGCGCGGACTGGTCTCGTCTCCTGTAGAAGTTATTACCTCAGGTGGTGAAAGGCTTGTGGTCCATTTTGACCTGCAGCGCTTGGAAGAAATATATCTGGAAGGTAAAGCAGTCCTTGTATATTCAGGAATTACAGAAGAAGTCTTTGGTTAACTGGTTAACTTTCTTTCAAG
>JAMOUE010000189.1 GCA_027068235.1 Deltaproteobacteria bacterium
TTATATACGTAGAAAGGCCGTCACAAAAGGGAATAATTATTGGCAAAAGGGGCAAATTCATCAAAAAGGTAGGGACCTATGCCAGAATGGACCTAGAGCATCTATGGGGTAAAAAGGTATTTCTAGATCTCTGGGTCAAGGTCCTAAAAGACTGGTCGAAAGATGAAAAACAGCTAAGGCGCCTTGGCCTTTCAAGCTAGTGGATACAGTATCTTATTCGTGTGTCTTTTTTGTCACATATTCGCTCCCAACGGCTTGTGTCAAATTGGACACACCACTTAAAAACTTCTACATACTAAAACACAATATCTTGTTTTTATTAGGCTTTTCTCCTTTATCGAAAGTGGCATACCTTATGCTTTATTGAAGTAACACTTGGATTTTTACTAAAACTATATGCCATTACATAAAGGCGGCGAGATAAACTAGTATGGAACTTCAAAGGACACTAAAGAGAACTGTAGCAGTTGACGGCATAGGTCTTCATAGCGGCAACAGAATATCCATGAAGGTTAGGCCAGCAGGCCCAGATTCAGGCATCCGTTTTAAACGGGTTGACTTGCCTGGTAAACCCGAGGTCAGCGCTACACTAAATAATGTAGTAAACTGTTTACATGCCACAACTATTGGTACTCGAGACTTTCATATTTCAACTATAGAACATCTTATGGCAGCATTTTCTGGCCTTGGGATCGACAACGCCGTTATAGAATTAGACGGTTCAGAGGTCCCTGCCATGGATGGTAGTGCCTCTATATTTGTATTTCTCTTTAAGGATGCAGGCATCAAGGTACAGGGAGCTCCGAGAAAATTTATTGAGGTGACCAGAAAGGTT
Organism: Deltaproteobacteria bacterium; assembly: GCA_027068235.1. Lineage (GTDB taxonomy): Bacteria > Desulfobacterota > Dissulfuribacteria > Dissulfuribacterales > QOAL01 > JAADCZ01. Next base: position 836 of record JAMOUE010000189.1, read on the forward strand.
ACCATTCAAGAGGATGACAAAAAAGTCACATTCCTTCCGCACCACTCCTTTCACGTAGATTTCTTCATTGATTTTCCACATCCTGTCATCCAATCCCAGCGCTTTAAAGCTGAAATAACACAAAAGACCTTTGAGAAGAGAATCGCCAAGGCTAGGACCTTTGGTTTTTTAAAGGAGGTTGAGATGCTTCATAAAAATGGCCTTGCCCTTGGAGCATCTCTTGAAAACGCAGTAGTGATAGGAGATCACTGTGTGTTGAACCAAGAAGGGCTCAGATTTTCCGATGAGTTTGTAAGACACAAGGTATTGGACATAATCGGCGACCTATATCTTCTTGGCGCTCCGCTAAAGGCCAAGGTTATAGCTGAAAAGTCAGGGCATGACCTGCACTGCAAGGCCATAAAAAGACTTATGGAAACACCTTCTGCATGGCGTTACCTGGATCATTCGCAAGATTCTGCAACTATGACCAAATGGTACAGGAACGGATTTTCAACTGCAGAGGCTGTTATATAGTTACATAAGAGTTCAATTCGGGGACTAAGCTGGCTCAAGGAAGGAGGTACCTGAAGGCCAGCGTCTCACGGAGGGTTGGGAAAGGCAGGGAACCTCAAAGTTCCCTGCTTATCTTTTTTAACCAATCAAAATTATTCTGATAGATTTCTTCAACTTCTTCAGCTGACAAACCAGCACCCATACCTACCCTTCTGGCATGTTCACTATCCATAAAATCTCCCGGAGCATGACCATCGGAATTGATCACAAGGACTGCCCCTGTAAGCCTTGCCATGTTTAGCACATGACCATTTGTCAGGCTGTGACCTTTTCTTCCTGAAAGCTCCAAACGCACACCCTTTTCCTTGGCAAGTGCTGCCTCTTCCTGGGTTATGAAACCTGGATGAGCAAGGATATCTACCCCTGCCTCTATGGCTGCACGATTGGTTCCTGGAATCACAGGCTCTACTACTGTTTCACCGTGACACACAACGATCTCAGCCCCAAGGGAGCGAGCACGCCTTGTAAGACCTTCTATCCTTTCTGGATGGACATGGGTCAGCTCAATACCGCACAAAAGCTTTGTATCAGAGGTTGAATTAATAGGGCCTATAACCTTCTTCATTTGAGTAATGATAAATTCAAAATTTGACTCGTCTGCATGGTCGGTTATACACACCGCCTTATAGCCCTTTACCTCTAACCTCCTAACAAGTTCCGAGGGCAGTAGCTCTCCATCGCTAAACAGACTGTGACAATGAAGATCAAACATCAACATTACGTCTACCTTTTCACCTTACATCTTGTATTTGAAAGCGCTTGGATCAAGCTCCTCAAGAATCTTGTTCCATTTATCTTCGTCTTTTCCCTTTTCATCTCCTGTAACAACGGTTGGCTGAGGTTCTGCCTGAGTAGCCGACTTTAACACATCCTCACTTACAAAGATGTCTGCATCTGCCCTAAGCGCAAGGGCCACTGCGTCACTAGGCCTTGAATCCACCCTTACCAGTTTGTCCCCAGTATCCAAGGTTATCTCAGCATAGTATGTGTTGTCCTTAAGTTCAGTTACATCTATACGTACAAGCCGTATTCCAGCCGCCTTTAAAAGATTTACGGCAAGATCGTGGGTCATTGGCCTGGCAAATTCGAGCTTTTCCATCTCTGTTGCAATGGCTGTAGCCTCGAGAAGTCCTATCCATATAGGTAATGTCCTATCTCCACCCTCTTCTTTTAAGATCAGGATTGGAGAGTTGGACTGAGGATCCAATGTAATTGCGTGAATAGTCATCTTTACTGCCTTCATGGCTCTACCTCTTAATGTAAGATTCTGCCAATAAGTGAATGATGGCATGCCCTTTCAATGTAAACATTGATCAATCTTCCCACAAGGTCGCTGTCACCTTCCATGTTGACCACGTGATTCCACCTAGTTCTAGCGGTTAAACGTGAATCCTGACACTTTTCTACTAACACCTCACAGGTTTTACCCTCAAACCTTTTATACTGTTCTAATCCTATCTGGTTCTGCAACTCCAAAAGCCTTGTCAGACGCTCTGATTTGACATCTTCTTCAACCTGATCCGTAAACTTAGCTGCAGCAGTACCCGGCCTTGGAGAATATTTGAAGGCAAATGCCTGATCAAAACGCACAGCCTTTATAAGCTCCAATGTCTCTTGATAATCCTCCTGGCTTTCTCCTGGAAAACCAACAATCAGGTCGGTAGTTATGGTAATATCAGGACAGGTCTTTCTTAATCTTTCAACCCTTTCCAGATACTGACTGCTATTATAATGGCGATTCATGCGCTTCAATATCTTGTCCGAGCCAGACTGGACAGGAAGATGAAGATGCTCGCATAGGGTTCCAAGCCTGGAAAAACAGTCTATAAGCTCATCAGACAAGTCTTTTGGATGACTTGTTGTAAAACGTAGCCTTATATCTGGGAAAGAATTGTCTATCCTTTCTAGAAGACTTGGAAAGTCAATATTATGACCAAGTCCTTTCCCGTAGGAATTGACGTTTTGACCAAGAAGGGTTATATCCCTAACCCCTTGCTCCACCAATGACTCGATCTCTCTTATAATATGGTCTGCAGGCCTGCTTATCTCTCTGCCTCTGACATACGGCACTATACAGTAGGTACAAAAGTTGTCGCAGCCTTGCATTATCGTAACAAAGGCCCTAATATCTCCCTTTCTTGGCAGAGGAGCATCTATATATGGAATATGAAATTCCTTTGTAAGCTGAACATCACTAAGATGCAAATCACCTTGCTCCAGTCCGTCCAATAACTCTACCAATCTGTAAAGTCCCTGAGGGCCGATTACAAAATCAACGTAAGGGGCCTTTTCAAAGAGCCTATCACCAAGCTGTTGAGCCACGCATCCAGCAACACCTAACTTCAACGCAGGATTTTTACGCTTTAGCCGCTTAAGCCTTCCAAGAAGGCTATACAATTTATGTTCGGCCTTTTCCCTAATGGAACAGGTATTAACAATTATAAGGTCGGCCTCTTCCAAATTAGGAGTAAGGCTATAACGTCCCATTAGCATTTGGGCCATACGTTGGGAATCATATTCGTTCATTTGACACCCAAAGGTAATTATGTGTAACCTTTTGGGCGCCTTTGTTACAGAAACTTGATCGTACTCTCTAATCAGACTCTTCATAACAAATCCACTTCTAATGCAAAGAAAACCTGTATAGATTGGTCTTCCAAGTCTCTTTCTCCTGGGCAGTTACTCCTATTATAATATCTTTTGAAGAGCTAGACACTCCGCAGGGATTACCATTCAGGTTCACATCAGCTCTCATTATGCGATAGTCGTCTCCAAAGGGAAAATAGTATATTCCAGCCATCTGCCTATTATGCCCTGCAGATACCATTCCATTAAATACAAAACCGTTCCCTATATTTACAAAATCGGCATTGACGGGCCCGCAACATGCCCTCTCTTCCACTACTGGATAAAGAGATGTCCAAAGATGGGAGCCTTGGGCAAAAACCTTTAAAAAACCATCAAAACTAACATAAAAGATAGAGCATACTCCATTTACCTTTTGGGCTATTACACTTTGAATACTAAAATCGTTTGGCAGCTCGGCCTGTTCCGCATACTCTATCCCTTGCATTGTTGGTCTTAACATAAATATTCGCTGCCCTCTAAAACGTTCCTTTTCATACTCCTGACCAAGAAGAACCTTATCCTTTTTTAGGCAGTGAATGGGAGAAAAGGCAAGCCATAGGTTTATCTCGTCTTGCACCAATACAAGTTTGCCATTGTTATACCTGAAAAGCTTAGATGCCATCCCTGCATTATTGACAGCAACATTCAAAACCAACCAGCCGTTATAGCACGAAAAACTGCAAGGGCATTCAAAGTCGTCAAACTTGTAAAATAATACTTCCCCCTGCCGTCTAAATGGCCCTATGCCAAGCTCGCTATCAGTCAGATAGATAACCTCTTTTCTGCCATCTCCATCAATATCTTGCACTGCCACTTGTATGGCCTTGCCATTTAACGTGCCAACAACCTCTGCCTTTGCAAAATCAAAGTGAAAAGGCGCACCTTCAACCGTTGACTCACCTGCATTGGATGAAGTTTTGGTGTCACTATTTACTGTTACACGGGTATCTTCAGGAACCACATAGGAAGACAGTTCCTTCATTCCTGGACCATATACATTCAGATGCTCATCCTTCACCTGAAACACAAGATCAATTCCAAAGGCCTCCATGGAGCTACGAGACGGCACAGGCATAGGACCTGACGATGGCTCTATCCACTCCATATTTGGAAGCATCCTTTTAAGTGAATATCTTGAAAAGACTGGAGATACCAGTTTGTCATCAACAAAGAGCGCTGCCTTAATGCCACTGTAACGCATGGCCTTTAGCTTTGGAGCGGGTTTAGTCACTGAGTGATAGACTTTGCATGTGGAAGACGATTTAGAGACCTGGGTTACCTTACACTTTGCAACTATCTTTTCCTGATATCCCAAGATCTTTTTTGTACCGGGTACAAAGATTGGCTCTCCTTTTTCTACAAGAGTAAAAAGGTCGCCTTCCTTGATACCAACATCTCTTCCTCTATCCAGTAAGAATGTAGTTGCATCCAATCTCGTGGCCTCTGAGGTAATAGGCCTAAAATCTTCTACAATCCTCTCTACCGAACCCTTGGCGATTACAATATCAACAAACAAAAACAGGCTTAAAATAAGGCAGCAAAAGATATATGAAACACACCATTTTCCTACAATCTTCAATGATTCCGCCTCCTTCTTTATAATAACAAGATATTACTTGAAGCACTTCATGACAGTAATAAATTTGTCATCTTGTTGTGCTCCTAAGCAACAAAAGGCGTTTCCTCGTTGGGAGAGTCAACGACGATTTTTACTAGGATGGCACAAATACTGTGCGCCCACAACTATCTCAATATAACAAGCTCAAGGGAAAAGAAAACAGGGAATGGAAAGAGGGACCACAAAAAAAGGCCCTTAATCCATAACGATTCAGGGCCTTTGAAAGCTCAAATTTTCTGGAAGATTAGACGCAACCAGTTGGCTTTGGCAAGCCAGCCATTTTACAGGCTCCCTTACCTGGTCCTGATGGGAACAACTCATATATCTTCTTAAGAGGATAACCGGTTGTCTTGGAGAGAATCCTAACCATAGGAGCAATTCCGTTCTTCTTGAAGTAGTCCTGAAGAACCTCGATAACCTTCCTATGATCCTCAGTCAACTCGCTGATACCTTCCTGCTCCATAACGTATTCAACCCAATTTTCATCCCACTCTTCCATTCCTCTTACGAGGAAGCCGTCTTCATCGACTTCATAAGTCTTACCTTTGTACTCTATAGTAGCCATATTGCCCTCCTTTTGGATTATTCTCTATGTCCGATATGGCATATCGAGACCGTTTATTACTATACCCAATTATCTTTGTCAAGGTTCGTTAAAATTTTTTCAAGATTAAAATTTGACAAAAACTCCAATAATTACAATATATTACAAATATACCTATTCAGCAGATTACGCTTTTTTTGAATAGCTATTCATTTTTTCACAATACATCAGACTACCCGCTGACATCTGTCTTGGACCTTAATGCTTCAAGGTGTTCTCTCGCCCATTGGATGGTTGGATCAAGCTCAAGGGCCATTTCATACCATTTGATTGCCGCTGGAATTATGCCAAGCTTTCTGAGGTTGCTTCCTATGTTGGCATAATCTATGGCAGAGCCAGGATCGATAGATATGGCCTTTTCAAAGCACTCTATGGCCTCTGCGTAACGTCCCATTTGATAAAGACAGGTACCCAAGATGTTATGTATCTCTTTAAGGCTATCATCCAACTCCCTTGCCTTTTCCAGATACTCCACTGCCTCTTGCAGCCTGCCCAACTGTCTGCAACAGTTTCCAAGATTACACAGGAGACTTGCAAGCTCGCTCTTTGGTGGTGAAAGCTCCAGTGCTTTCACATACTTTTCTACTGCGCCTTCCACATCACCTACAGATTCAAGCATATGTCCCATGTAAAACGTTATGTCAAATCTTCCTGGATAAAGCTGATCCAAGCGTTTTAAAAGCTCAAGAGCAACAAAATCATCAAGATAACCACCTGTGGCAATTATACGTGCCATATGAAATGGTAAATCTATATTCAGGGTTCTATCCCTAAAGTGACTGCCAGGAATCATTGCATAAACAGCAGGAATTTGGAGCTCTTCATCTGTAATATCTACCAAATAAAGAGGGAATCCAGACTTTTCTAAACTGCGAGAGAGATGGCCAATCTCAGTCATGAAATTTGACGATGAACAATCAGGCAGGTCATCAAGCTCCACTCGTTTACTGGAATCAAGCACATAGTCTGCCTCTTCTAAGGTTGCAAACTTTGGTAGGCCGCTTTCAAGATACCTTCCTTCTGTATCAAAATCTCCTGCCAATTGAGCCACCTCGGTAATAGCCCTTATGGCAGCCCTAACTGGACTTGTAGAAGTACCTGCCGTATAAACTATCTCGCTTCGCTCTGGATATGTTGACGGGTCCCAGGCAATTGCCCCGACTGTGGGTATGCCAATATCCAAGGAAAAATCCTTCAGCACAATCTGGATACCATTTTTCTTGAACTTTCTTAAAAGCTCCAACAGGCCTTCGTCTGAAATGGAATCGAGCTCTATTGTTGGCGTAGTCAACTTCTTATAACTGATTACAGAACAAACGTGCCTTTCCACAACCTCGCATATCGCCTGTACGGCAGCCTCCTCAAGGCTGTTTCCTGCAGCAGAACCATTGTATTCATAAATGGGCCACATCCATGAAAATGGCACCATTGCCAAGACTCCTTTGTTGGCATCAAGACCCTCAATCCACTGATGATCAAGGTGTAGCAAAAAATCCTTCTCTTGGTCCGTCAGGAATCTTGTACAGTGCACTGCCTTTAAAAGGTGATCAAACTCAAACTTTTGGCCTTTAATGGAAGAAAAATTTGCAATATGAAAGTTATTTTTCCCTATAAACCGAAACAGGCTGTAACGCTCGGCAATCTCCATGATGGCGCTTGCCTTGGCCTGGGCCTCTGTCACCCCCTTGCCCATCTGTTTCTTGGTACCTGTAACTATGCTGGCATGGGGAGAATAGCGGCTTACAAATACGGGAATTCCTAATCTGCCTTTATCTATCCTTTTGACCTCTTCGAGCACTGGCTGCCCAAGTGAAGAAAACCTGTCAAGAGCCCATTCTATAGTCTCTTCAGGCGTTCTTACCTTATCATAAGCCAGGCCCGATTCCTTAAAAGAGTCGCATAATTTCATCTATAAATAAAACCCGCCTTGGAAGTACAAATTGAGCCAGGTAAATGGTTATTTACTACTGTTCCTTATATTTTTTGCAAACCTCTTCTATGATCTCTTCTGCTCTGAACCAGTCTTCCTGGTCTGCTCCCGGCTCCATGCCCCTGCGTTCATACAACGTATGTGCAACTGCGGCAACCCATTTCTGCCTTCCATCTTCACAAGTTGCATCCAAGAACCTTATACGTGTCATCCCAGTGCCTGGTGCACCTTGAATCTGTAGGCCAATGACTGGATTGACAGCCTCCTCATCCCTTATGAGGTAGATTGCCCTTGGTACATCAACCGCATGTGCCAAATGGATGAGATTATCTGGATCTGTTGTTCCAAGAAAAATTTCCACACGCCTTGCCCTTTCATCATAGTCTATCCCAAGAAGGGGCATCCCAGGCTCACCAACTATGTAGTCATCACCTATCTGGACAACTGCATTTCTGTACTGATTCATCCTGTTGAAATCTTTCAGGAATGTCTTCCATTCTTTTTTGAGTATTCTTGTCTTTTTTTCAGCCATCTCTCGTAAACCTCCTTGGTTTGGATAAAAGTAACCTAAACATTGGTTGGAAGCGTGTCAAAGAGGTACTCCTTTAAACACTCCAAGGTGACGCTTTTGGTATTAGAACTGATAAAATCATAAAGAGGACCTTGAAATAGGATATTTCCGCCAAACTTTCCTCCTCCAGGGCCAAGTTCTATTATCCAATCTGCTTTTGCAATCATGGAAAGGTTATGTTCCACAACAAAGACCGTATTCCCTGCCTCAGCCAACATCGACAAACATTCTGAAAGCCGATCCACATCTTCCATGTGTAGCCCTACACTTGGCTCATCGAGGATATAGAGCCTGCCTCCTACACCACCACCCCTTGAAAGCTCCTTGGCGATCTTGAGTCTTTGGGCCTCACCTCCTGACAGAGTGGGACTTGGCTGCCCCAAGGTGAGATAACCAAGGCCCAATCTTGACATTACATCCAATCCCTTTCGTATTTGAGGAATTGCCCTGAAAAACTCAAGTGCCTCTGCCACTGTCATATCAAGTACTTGGCTTATATCCTTTGACTTCCACCTTATCCCTAGTACCTCCTCCTTGAACCTTTTCCCCATACATCTTTGGCATGTAACATACACATCAGGCAATAAACCAAGGCTTTGTTTTATCTGGCCTTGCCCTTTACAGTCAGGGCATGCTCCTTCTTTGGTATTAAAAGAAAACGAAGATGGCTCAAAACCCTTTACCCTTGCTGCAGGTGTACGGGAAAACAGCCTTCTAATATGAGAAAATATCCCAAGAAATGTTGCAGGACACGATCTTGGACTTCTGCCAATAGGACTGTGATCAATATGCAAGAACCCCTTTGGCATCTCTTTGGCTTCAAAATGGGCTATATCGCACTCTTCTCCATTTAACGACTCTAAAAGGGCCTCTTGAAGACTTGTCTTTCCAGAGCCTGAAACACCTGTAATAACGGTAACGGCTCCAATTGGTATATCTGCATCTATAGATTTAAGATTGTTCTTTACTACCCCTTTTAAACGTATAAAGCCAGGGCTTCGCTTTAGCCTGTTACTCCTTTGAACCTTTGGCCTTTGGCTTGTCAAGCCTTTAGCTGTCTTTGAGTTTTTGTCTTTTAAAAGTTCTTTGACCGCTCCGCTAAAAACTATC
>JAMOUE010000190.1 GCA_027068235.1 Deltaproteobacteria bacterium
TTCCTTCAGACTTTTGGCCATATTGTTAAAAGATTTTGCCAGATCTCCCAATTCGTCTTTTGTGATGACCGGAATCTGATGATCGAAGTCACCGCCACCAATTGCCTCTGTACCCTTTTGAAGATATCGTATGGGCTTCTTTATGTAAATATAAAGTGCCCATGGCACAAAAAGGGCAACCACAAAGGCTATCAACATCAAGATGATGGTACCATTTTTTACCTGGTTAATGACCCTTGAAGTCTCCAATGACCTGCTCTTCAAGCTGGCCTTCTGAATGACCTCTGCCTTTTGCAAAAGTTCCATTAGGTGGAAGGCCAAGCCCTTGATCTCTTGCTCTCTTGCCTCATCTGAGAGATTTGGGCCATTACCCACCGTTTTTTTGCCTATTTTATTTTCGTACGACAGAATGATTGTCTTCATCAATTCTAAGGTGAGTTGAAATTCCATCAAGTTTTTTTTGAGTGGCAAGGAGTCCCAAGCAAGTTCTGGCGGGAGTTTTGCTTGCAGATTGGCGATAATCTGTTTGACTTGTTTTAATGAGTCTTTTTTGTGGAGGATTACAAGGCGTCTGGCCTCTGCCTCTAAGGATGGAACTAGGTTTTTGGCATATTCTACAGAAGACGAGATCTCCAGGTTCCTTTTAAAATAGGTAGAAATGGTATCTTCAATTTTGTAAATGGAATAGAGTGAAAAAACACAGGGGACAATTAGAATGAATAGCAGGAATAGATACCCGGCGAGCAGTTTTTGATATAGACTAAATGGAGAAAAAATTTTCATTTTGTTTCATTATTGGTCTGGACCAGAGTTGCCATATTTAATTTATATGAATCTCTAGGAATTACCATAAGGTTACACATATGACAAAGGAAAATAGTAACAAAAAAATAATTCGCAAGTCAAAGGCAAGAATATTGTTGGTGGATGACGAAGAAAGCATCCTCGAAGTTATGAAAATGAGGTTGGAGCTTCTTGGCTATGAGGTAATATCAACCCTTGATCCCAATGAGGCATTGGATATCTTCACTGAGAACCCCGATATAGAAATACTTCTGACCGATCAGCGTATGGACATATTGAGCGGTCAGGAGCTAATGTCCAAGTGCCTTGAGATAAATCCATTTTTACAGACCATAATCTTTACTGCATACGGCACCATCGAGCAGGCTGTCGAGGCCATGAAGGCAGGGGCCTTCTCCTATGTGACAAAGCCTGTTGATCCAGATGAGCTTGAGATAAAGGTGGAACAGGCCCTTGAGAAAAGGGCGTTGTTGAAAAAGGTTCACGATTTCGAAGGGTTGATAGATGACAAGAAGAGCGAATTTTCAGGAATAATAGGAAAAAGCTCAAAGATGAAATCGATCTTCAAGCAGATTTTACAGGTTGCTCCAACCGATATAACCGTGAGCATCTTTGGAGAGTCTGGAACAGGTAAAGAGCTTGTTGCCCGGGCGATTCATCTTCATAGCACCAGGTCAAATGGGCCTTTTATCGCCGTTAACTGTGCAGCCATCCCAGAATCACTGCTTGAAGATGAACTTTTTGGCCATGTAAGGGGTGCCTTTACATCTGCTGTCAATTCAAAAAATGGTGTCTTCGCCTCTGCTGACACTGGAACCCTGTTTCTTGATGAAGTGGGAGAGATGGCAGAGTCTATGCATGCCAAACTCTTGAGAGTGCTTGAGACAGGAGAAGTCAAACCCCTTGGCAGTGATAAGGTGAGAAAGGTTGATGTCAGGCTGATTGTGGCAACCAAACAAGATCTTAAAAAGATGGTTGCTGAAGGTAAATTCCGTGAAGACCTGTTTTACAGGATTCATGTGGTGCCAATACATATGCCGCCGCTTCGTGAAAGAAAACGGGATATTCCTCTTCTTTTCGGCCATTTTCTGCAAAAGGCCATGCAGAAGACCAAGAAACAGATAAGCTGGATAGACGAAGATCTCCTTGAGGCCTTCAAGCTCTACGACTGGCCAGGTAATGTTAGGGAGCTTGAGAATATGGTTGACTTTCTTGTGGCCATATCCCAAGAAGATATCCTTAGCGCCCAGTTACTTTCGTCAACACCTCTTGCAGAGTTTTCTTCAAAGCCTCCAGTTAAACCTTTGAAGGAGGCCAGGTATGAATTTACCAGAAAATACCTTGAAGACCTTTTGAAGTTGACAAAGGGTAATATCAGTCTTGCTGCCAAACACGCAGGTTATTACAGGGCAGACTTTTACAAACTGCTTGAAAGGCACGGCTTGGATGCAGCCTCGTTCAGGAAAAAAGCCAGAAAGATCAAGCCAGAAGAGCTTTCAGCCTTGTAAAGGGGCTTACTGTCAAGGCGCCATCTTTATTTTGGATTAATTGATATGAATTGTTGCCAAAATCTGAAAAGGTTGATAGTTTGAAATGAGCTTCTATTCATTAAAAGAGCAGAGAGCGACGATTGCTTTAGCAGATGTGCAGAGGACTTTTCGTGAAATTTAAAATCAGGTTTTTTAATGCTCTAGACGAGAAAAAGATAAAACATCTGATAAAATTGCGCATGCATCTGGTGAAGCGTGTCGGCTGCTCATGTGGAGGGTTTGCATAGGCCGTTCAAGTCGAATTAACGGACGATTTGAACGGCCTTTTAAATTTTAATAGCTAAAATCTAAGGAGGTTGTCGGTGATGAGTGATAAACCATTTATTCTGTGGTTTAATGAAATTGGAATCGAGGATGTTCCCCTTGTAGGAGGGAAAAACGCATCTCTTGGCGAAATGTATCAGCATCTTTCTCCAAAGGGTGTCAAGGTACCAAACGGTTTTGCAATTACGGCAGAGGCCTACAAGCACCTTCTTAAGGAGGCCGGTATTGAAGCAGCCATCAGGGAGGCTCTGGCAGATCTTGATACTAGTGATATCAACAACTTGAGGGAGCGAGGGAAAAAGGTTAGAGAGATTATCCTCAATGCAAAGTTCCCAGAAGATCTGGAGGAGGAGATCAAAAAGGCCTACGCAAAGATGGAAGAAGAGTACTATCCCAATGTGGATGTGGCTGTTCGTTCATCTGCCACGGCTGAGGACCTGCCTGATGCATCATTTGCAGGTCAGCAGGAGACCTTTTTGAACATCACCGGCACCGATGCCCTGATTGAGGCCTGCCACAAGTGTTTTGCAAGCCTTTTTACAGACAGGGCCATTTCATACAGACATGACAAAGGCTTTGGCCACTTTGACGTCTATCTTTCCATTGCCGTACAGAAGATGGTAAGGAGCGACAGCGCAAGTTCTGGAGTTATGTTTACCATCGACACCGAAAGCGGCTTTGAAGACGTGGTTTACATAACTGGTGCCTGGGGTCTTGGTGAAAATGTTGTGCAGGGAGCTGTCAATCCAGATGAGTTTTACGTTTTTAAACCAACCCTTAAAGAGGGTTTCAGGCCTATTGTGAGCAAACGCCTTGGTCTGAAACAGTTCAAGATGATTTATACAGACGATCCAAAAGAGCCTGTTAAAAACATTGAAACCACACCAGAAGAGCGGCACACCTTTGTCCTTTCAGACGATGAGATACTGCAACTGGCAAAATGGGCCTGCATAATTGAGGAACACTACGGCAAGGCCATGGACATTGAGTGGGCCAAGGATGGCGATGGTGACAAGGTTGGAACTGGTGAGCTGTTTATCGTACAGGCAAGGCCAGAGACTGTTCACTCTCAAAAGGCAACAAACTACATGGAGACCTACAAGCTCCTTGAAAAGGGAGAGCTTTTGGCCACTGGAAAGGCTGTTGGTGAAAAGATAGGCCAGGGCAAGGCCCATGTCATAAAGGATGTAAGCCAGATAACAAGCTTCAATGAAGGAGAGGTCCTTGTTACAGACATGACCGACCCAGACTGGGAGCCAATTATGAAGGTGGCATCTGCCATTGTTACAAACAGGGGTGGTAGAACCTGCCATGCTGCAATTATCTCCAGGGAGCTTGGAATTCCATGCGTTGTTGGAACAGAAGACGGAACCGAGCGCATCCCAACAGGTGAGGATGTCACTGTATCGTGCGCAGAAGGTGAAGAAGGCAAGGTTTACAAGGGGCTTTTGAAGTATGAAGTCGAAAGGATAGACTTTGCCAACGTTCCAAAGACAAAGACCAAGATCATGATGAACGTTGGTATCCCTGAACAGGCCTTTTCTCAGGGCAGGATTCCAAACGATGGAGTTGGCCTTGCAAGGATTGAGTTTGTCATAAATTCCCACATTGGCATCCATCCATTGGCACTCATCCACTATGAAGAGCTGAAGAAAAAGGCAGAGTCTGATGATGAAATCCGTAAGGTTGTTGAGGAGATAGATAAGAAAACAGCAGCCTATCAAGACAAATCACAGTTCTTTGTAGATACCCTGGCCCAGGGCATAGCCACCATTGCGGCAGGTTTCTATCCAAAGGATGTGATTGTTCGTATGTCCGACTTCAAGAGTAACGAATATGCCAATCTGATTGGTGGCCAGCTTTATGAACCTGATGAACACAACCCCATGATAGGTTGGCGCGGTGCTTCCCGTTACTATGCCCCTAACTTTGAGCCAGCATTTGCCCTAGAATGTCAGGCCTTTAAAAAGGCAAGGGATGAGATGGGGCTTACAAATGTGAAGAGCATGATACCTTTCTGCCGTACCGTTGAAGAGGGGAAAAAGGTCATTGGCATCATGGAAAAATATGGTCTCAAGCAGGGTGACAATGGGCTTGAGATCTACGTCATGTGTGAGATTCCAAGTAATGTGGTATTGGCAGATCAATTTGCAGAGGTCTTTGATGGCTTCTCCATTGGATCAAACGACCTGACCCAGTTGACCCTTGGCCTTGACAGGGATTCAGAGCTTGTTGCCCACATCTATGACGAGAGGAACGAGGCAGTAAAGCGTCTGATTCGTCAGGTTATAAATACTGCCAAGGAGATGAAAAAGAAGATTGGTATCTGTGGACAGGCTCCAAGTGACTTTCCAGATTTTGCAGCCTTTTTGGTGGAATGCGGTATAGATTCCATGAGTCTGACGCCAGATACAGCAGTCAAAACCAGGCTTCTTGTTGCGGAAAAGGAGAAAGAGCTTGGGATTAGTGAGGACTAAGATATTACTACTAAGTAGTTAAAAGATAATAAAAAAGGCGGCCAATAAGCCGCCTTTTTTATTTATTGATATCGCACAAAACAACCAAAGTAAATTACTCTGCCTCACACTTATAAGTCATTGCGAGGAGACGCAAATGCGGTGACGAAGCAATCTTTGTTTTCGTTTTCTTAGAGAAGGCAAAGTAGCATGGGGTCGCCAAGGCGGCTATGCCGCCTTGCCATGCAGGAAGATTGCTTCCTTCAGCCCTTAGTAGTTTTGTAATGACAGATTTATGTCACTTTCAAATAGCCTCAGTAATAGTGATTACTAATTAGAATAGGGTGCCATTTTTTAAAGATATTACTATGCCAAGTCCGGCCACGATCACAAACCATCCGATCATGGCAGAGACGGCCTTTCTTCCAATGGACGGATCAATAATTGCAACCTCGCCAGCCTTCACCTTACCTGCCTGATAAGCAGCGATTGCTGGAAAATAGAGTACGAAAAGTCCCATGACAAACGTTGCGAAGAACAGAATGGTGCTTGGCCAGTCGGCATTCACAGGGTAGTTGTATATGGAATAGCCAGCCTGAGACATGTGTTTCATCCTGAGGGCTTCCCTTGCGCAACACATTATAAAAATGGAGACAAACATCAATATTGCTGCTGGAATGGCCTTTTCTTGTGGCTTGTATACAGATGAGCCAATAAAGGCTGTTGTGGCCACTCCAACCACTGCGCCAATAAGGAAGAAGGGATTTCTTGCAAAGTGGAATTCACTTGGAATGAGTCCCAGCCACCAAAAGCCTGCCCCAATGGCAAGGATGGATGCCCAAAGCGCAAGCCATGCCCCTTTTTCTCCAACATACTTGAGATATGCCTGGTCATAGTCTTCCCTATCTTTGAAGTAGGAAGAATAGAGCATTAGAAACACACCTGTAACCGCAAATGATGGCAAGAGAAAATGTAGTAGCCTTCCAAACTCTATCCCATGAAATTCACCACCTGCGTAGGAAACTGTCCCTTGTGCTGACACGATCCACTCCTTCCAGTGTTGAGGCATGAGTTGTTCCATTGAGAGCATGTGTATAAAAAGTGCTGTCAGGAGAAGAAGACCTCCTGCCACCCAAGCCCAACCGGTCTTGGCCTCCATAACCTCTGCCTTTTTATTGCCAAGATAGAATCCATAGCCGGCATAGAAGGCCAAGGTGATTACAACGAGGAACATCAGGGCCCAGAATGCAGAAAGTGTGGTGGCGGTGTACCAGAACGGATCATAGATGACTTGCACAAACAATAATGGTGCTACTCCAAGAACTATCGCTATTGACATGCCCACGGTTATCACCCTCCCAAGGGCCTTTGAGAGCCGTAGGCCGTATTCGTTCCTTTTCCACGTTTCCCATATGGCAACAAAGGTGCTTCCCACCACCAGGTTTACCATTGTTATGTGAAGGGCAAACGTAAGCACCAGGAGGAATTGAAATATTGATGGATAAAATGGGAGTCCCGCAGGGTCTCTCATGGCGTTGACATAAGTTGCAAGGTCCATGTTTTACCTCCTTGTTATTGAAAAGAGATATTCAGATGCTGCCTTCATATCCAGCTCGTTACCTGCAAAAGGCGGCATATAAGGGTAGTCTCCAAGGGATTCAAGCAGTCCCTCAATGTCTTCAGGCGACTCAGGTGAAAAGTTTGCCAAAAGGTCTGGCAAAGGTCTCATCTTGCCAAATCTGTCTAGTGCATGACAGTTGCCGCATTGGTTATGGACGATAACGTCACCAGCATGCAAAAGGTCTATCTGGTTGTTTGGATCGACCTTGTCAGGCCTGAAATAGAGATGATTTAAAAATCCATCCTTGTTGAATATAGGTATTTCCGCCTTTATGTGCTTGGCTGGAATGTCTCTGGCAACTATCTGATTTCCATACATATATTGGTCAATTATAAAGGGACGTCTAATTCCCTCTCTGAATCCTTCTCCAGCCCCAATTCCCATGAAAAGCACCAGCAATACCAGTATGCCAGAGACTGGGCCAACCATGCGCGGCTTTATCAGGCAACAGATCACAAACCACATCAGCACCACGCCATAGGCAATGCCTGCAATGTTAATAAGATGTCCAAGGTATGGCAGGGTTTCATCGAGCCACAACTCCTTGGCATGTATTGGCAACTTGTAGAGATACCAACCGGCAAAGAGCACGCCTGCCACCATGCCTACAACGCCCCACAGCCCCGCCGTTGTTATAAGCTCCCTTCTTACCTGGCGGTTTTTTATGGTGCTTGCAATAATTGCAGCATAAACACCTGCAATGCCAAACATGAAGGCAGTCCTTGTGAAGAGCTGAGGCCAATAGGTTTCATTAAAGAATCCGTCAAAAAAGCCACCAGTCTCTACCCACTTTCCTGAAGAGAGCATAAATGCCAGGATTCCAGTGATGATTATCATGCTGATCCAGGCAGCCCATGCATAGAGCCAGCCCATCATCAGGTGACTTTTGGCATCAATCTTTCCAAGTGTGTAGTAGTAGACATAGATAGAGGCTATCTCAATTATGAAAAAGACCCACTCTGTGGCCCAACCCCAAACATAGTTATGAATAAGGCTTGAGATTCCTCTAGGGCTTGCAACCGTTGCTGCATACCATATGCCTACCCCAGACAGGGACCCTATTACAAAACAGAAGATCAGAATCAGTAACGAATATTTTTTAACAAACTCCAAGAGCTCAGGCCTATTTTCCTTATAGGCCTTTCTTTCCACATAGACTGTGAACCAGAATGCGCCAGTGGCCAAGTGACAAGGTAATATGTGAAAGGTAGCAATTAGTGCTATCACCAGGCCAGAGGTGAAAAATGGGACTTCCCAGAAAGGATACATGGATCAACCTCCTTTTTTATTTAAAGAGCAGGAAAAGCGAATTACCAATAACAGTTGGCACTTATTCTTTGCTCTTTGTCTTTATCGGTAAACTTTTCTCTTTTGTTAACGGTATAACATCGTATCTTCTGGGCTTTAAGGAAAAATAAACGTTTTTGCTGGCCTCATAAGAGTCCAGGGACGAGATCCTAGGGGATGT
Organism: Deltaproteobacteria bacterium; assembly: GCA_027068235.1. Taxonomy (GTDB): domain Bacteria; phylum Desulfobacterota; class Dissulfuribacteria; order Dissulfuribacterales; family QOAL01; genus JAADCZ01. The sequence continues at coordinate 8,164 of JAMOUE010000190.1, forward strand.
TTTGCCCTGGCTGCAATGACAGAAATCAATCCACCAATCTATTTTGAACGTCTATCAATACTGGAGTTGGAAACGTAGAAAAATGACAAATTGATTGTTGTCATTGCGAGAAGGCGCGAATGCGCCGACGAAGCAATCCCCCTCGAAGGGGCATGGTAGTTTGAGATCGCCACGGCGGCTGCGCCGCCTCGCGATGACATGCAGATTGCCTCTGTCTTTATTGGCCTTGCAAGTGACGGCTCATGTCATCGAAAAAAAGCTCTCAGTAATAATAAAAACGAATAGGAATCTATCCTATCTAAACCAAAGTATCCTTTTATTTTCAAGTGGTACCCGTGCTTCTTCATGTTTTGGCACTATACGTGGAGTATAGTGAGAGAAGGGACGGTCAGATACGATTTTAGCCTGGTAGAGATATCCGTTTATAGCGCCTTTTAACGGTTCAACCGGAACCATTTGCCATATCTCAGGTTTATCGTTTGGATCTTCAGGCTCTGCATAACATTGTACTTCCACAAGGTTTGTGTCTAGGCCGTCAAGGTACACCTGTACCTTAACCGTGTAGGAATCGTCTTCTCTGCTCCATTCAAGATTACCAAAGTATACGTTTCTCCAGTGGTGATAAATTGCTTGCTGCCATTCAAATATATTTTGGCCTATTGCGCCGTTGGCTTCAGAGCGTCTTTCAAAGGCCTGAGCTGCCGGCAGATAGTATTCCTCCACATACTGCCTTAACATTCTGTTTGTGGAGAATTCTGGAGTAAGCCTTGACATGCTGGCCTTCATCATGGTTACCCACTGCCTTGGAATACCGTGTTCATCTCTTTGAAAGAACAGTGGTATAATCACCTCTTCAAGCCTGTCGTACAGTTGAGCCGCCTCTATCTTGTCCCATTCAGGGTCGTTTCCGTGCTCTTTGCCGTCTCCAATGGCCCAGCCTACCTCTGGGCTGTATGCTTCTGCCCACCAACCATCCAGTTCTGAAAGGTTGAGGCCACCGTTGACCAGAAGTTTCATGCCGCTTGTTCCGCTTGCCTCCCAAGGCCGTCTCGGATTATTTATCCACACATCCACTCCCTGAACCAACTTTTTGGCCACCATTATGTCGTAATCCTGTATGAAGATCACCTTACCGAACACATCTGGCCTCTTTAAAAAGGCAAACCACTGGCGGATCATTTCCTTACCCTGGTGGTCATTGGGGTGTGCTTTGCCTGCAATTATCAGTTGAACAGGCCTACCTTCAAGATTCAGAATGTGTGCAAGTCTGTCAGGGTCTGAAAGGAGTAGAGTAGGGCGTTTGTATGCGGTAAATCGTCTGGCAAAACCAAGGGTAAGGGCATTTGGGTCAAGTATATCGTCGTAGGCCTCTGGTGTTTCTTCCAGCCCAGAGGCAGCTGCTTGCCATCTGAGTCTCTTTCTAACGAATTCGATAAGATCAAGCCTTCCCTTGGCCCTTAACTCCCAAAGTTGTTCGTCTGGTATGGAGCCTATCTCATCACCTATGGTCTCTAACGTGCCAAGCCACCTGTCATGTCCACAGACTCCACACCAAAGCATGTCAGCAAACTTGGATTCCCACGATGGGACATGAACCGCATTTGTTACATGGCCAACAGGTATC
>JAMOUE010000191.1 GCA_027068235.1 Deltaproteobacteria bacterium
TATCTGGTTCTTGTCCGGCAAACGCATTAAGCTTTCTAGTTTTCAGGCCAAGGGCATCAGAAAAGTGTTCTTCAATGCCTCTCAATAAAGATGTGCCGCCACTAAGGAATACACAGGTTGGGAACTCGTCAGGTGCCGCCCCGGATTTGAAAAAACTAATAGCCTTTTTGATCTCCATTGACCAAAGGCCTGTAATCTCTTTGACTACATTGGAGATTTCTTTAGCCAGCACCTTATCCTTGGTTCCGGCTATCTTGACGGCCTCGGCCTCATCTCTACTTATGCCTGTGGCCTCTTGAATTGCTTCAGTAAGTTGTTCCCCCCCTATTGTCATATCTCTTGTAAAGATAGACATACCTTTTTTGACAATGTTGAGGTTTGTCTTGCTTGCTCCAATATCTATCAGAACCGCAGATTCATCTACTTCGCCAAAGGCTAACTCAAAGGCGTTAACTAAAGTAAAGGCATCTACATCTATGACTGTGGGGGTGAGGCCAACTCCTTCAAGTAGTTTGGCATATTCATCAACTATCTCCTTTTTGGCTGCCACCAAAAAGATGTCACTGCCGCCGTCCTCTGGATATGTTTGAAGTACACTAAAATCTATGTACACGTCAGAAATCTCAAATGGTACGTACTTTTCAGCCTCCATAATGAGATTTTCTTCCATTTCCTTTTCATCCATATAAGGTACGTGAATTCTTTTCACTATGACCGAGTAACCAGAAATGGAAGTGGAGGCCTTTTTAAGTGAAGGCTGCAGGTTTGATAGGAGTCTATCCAAGACATCCTGCACTACATCATGTTCCTTTATTGAACCATCAACTATTGCCCCTTGAGGAAGAAGAGCCCTTCCAATCTTTTTGACCTTCTTTTTTGAACCATTATTACTAAACTCCACCACCTTTAATGTGTGGGAGCCAAGGTCTACCCCAAGGGTGGGCTGCGGCTTCTTTTTGAATAGTTCTTTTAGGTTGAACTTTTTCATGTCTATTCAGTATTTTCCCTATCTATTCATGTTAGTATCCTGTTCGGCATCAAGAAATTTTTTCTAAAGGAGTTCAAAATACTTGTTTAAAAAAAAATGAAAGTTATCATTACAGACCTTAAACTCTCCATGTTCACGAAGAGGGCTACTATTGCCATAAACCTTAAAAAATTATGAAGATTGATATAAATCGTATAAGAAATTTTTCTATCATCGCTCACATAGACCATGGAAAGTCCACTCTTGCGGACAGAATTCTCGAGTTTACTGGCAGTATCACTGCTAGGGAGATGAAAAAGCAATTCCTGGACCAGATGGACATTGAAAGGGAGAGGGGAATCACCATCAAGGCCCAGACTGCCCGGTTGTTTTATGACGCTGATGATGGGAACAGATATCTACTAAACTTAATAGATACTCCCGGTCATGTTGACTTCTCATATGAAGTCTCCAGGAGTTTGGCAGCCTGTGAAGGTGCTCTGCTTGTGGTGGATGCAACTCAAGGGGTAGAGGCCCAGACCTTGGCAAACGTGTATCTGGCCCTTGAAAATGACCTGGAGATAATACCCGTCTTGAATAAGATCGATCTGCCTAGCGCCGATCCCGATGCTGTTGTCCAACAGATTGAGGATATCATCGGTCTGGATGCCAGCGATGCGATACTTGTGAGTGCAAAGGAGGGAATAGGCACCAAGGAGGTGCTAGAGGCAATTGTAAATAAAATTCCGCCTCCAAAAGGAGACCCTGATGCACCTTTAAAGGCCCTGATATTTGATTCGTGGTTTGACCCGTATCAAGGGGCAATAGTGCTTGTGAGGGTTGTGCAAGGCACCATCAAAAAAGGCATGCAGCTAATGATGATGTCTAATGGTAAAAGATATGAGGCCTTGAGAATAGGTATCTTTTCACCCCAAAGTGTAGATGTGGAAAGTCTCGGTCCTGGAGAGGTTGGCTTTGTGGTGGCTGGAATAAAAAATGTTAGAGATACACAGATAGGAGACACCTTGACCGAGGCCAAAAGACCTGCAAAAGAGCCTTTACCAGGCTTTAAGCCTGTTAAACCTATGGTCTTTTGTGGTTTGTATCCAGTTGATACTGGTCAGTATGATCAATTGAAAGAGGCTGTTGAAAAATTATGGCTAAATGATCCCGCCTTTACCTATGAGCCTGAAAGTTCAACTGCACTTGGATTTGGGTTCAGGTGCGGCTTTCTTGGGCTTCTTCACATGGATATCGTACAGGAACGGCTTGAACGAGAGTTTGAGTTGACCCTTATCACTACTGCACCTGCAGTAGCCTATAAGGTAGAACTCAACTCTGGCGAGGAGATTACAATACATAATCCTGCCCAGATGCCAGATCCAGGGAAGATAAAGTCTATTTCCGAGCCCTATGTGGAAATGGAGATCTATGTACCCAAGGAATTTGTTGGCCCTGTCATGACCCTTTGTGATGAAAAAAGGGGCAAGCAAAAGGATATGACCTATTTAACGGCTGAAAGGGTGCTTTTGAAGTATGAACTGCCGTTTAACGAAATTGTCCTTGATTTTTATGACAAGCTCAAATCGGTCAGTAGGGGATATGCATCCATAGATTATGATTTTTTAGAATACAGACCTGCTAATTTGGTCAAGCTGGATATACTTATCAATAAACAGCCAGTTGATGCACTTTCTGTAATCGTTCACAAGGATAAGGCCTACTATAGAGGAAGAGAGCTTGTTTCAAAGCTTAGAAAGATCATTCCGCGCCAACTTTTTGAAGTGGTTATCCAGGCCGCAATAGGGAGTAAGGTCATTGCCAGGGAACGGATTCCCCCCCTTAGAAAAGATGTTACAGCCAAATGTTATGGCGGTGATATTACCAGAAAGAGAAAACTTTTAGAGAAACAAAAAGAGGGTAAGAAGCGCATGAAACAGGTTGGTCAGATAGAAATACCACAGGAGGCTTTTTTGAGTGTATTGAAGGTGTAAATATCTTGAGGCTACCTCTAAAAATCAGGTTTTTTGTTCATGTTCAAGGGGTATGCGAAAAATAATCCGATATATCTTGTTGATATTTCAAAATTTATTTTTTGATAGCGCTTATGTCTTCCGATAAAGAGACAATTTATAGAGATAGCCTTTAGTGCCTTGCACATCTTGCCTTCAAGCACTAACATAGCAGCCCATGGAAACAGGTAGCCACAATATTGGAGATACTTCTCCATTTTTGAATACCCTTAAGGAATATGCTCAGGCTATAATTATAGCCCTGATCATAGCCCTTTTCGTAAGGACCTTTATAGTCCAGGCCTTCAAGATTCCATCGGGCTCTATGATTAAAACCCTGTTGATAGGAGACCATATACTGGTCAATAAATTCATCTATGGAGTAAAAAACCCTTTAACACGAAATACCTGGATAGAACTTAATAGTCCTCAAAGGGGGGATGTCATTGTTTTTATATTCCCTCTTGAAAGAGATAAGGATTTTATTAAGCGTGTCATTGGTGTTGAAGGCGATACTATTCAGATTATAAACAAAAAGGTTTTTGTTAATGGAAAACCTTTTAAAGACCCGCCTGGTGTTCAACATACTGATCCAAACATACTTCCTTCTGGTGTAAGTCCTAGAGATAATCTGGGTCCTATAAAGGTTCCTCCAGGAAAGCTATTTGTCATGGGAGACAATAGGGACCAAAGTTTTGATAGTCGTTTCTGGGGGTTTGTGCCTGTTAGAGATGTAAAAGGAAAGGCCTTTATAATCTATTTTAGCTGGAACTCTGATTCCATGAGTATAAGGTGGAATCGCTTTGGTAAGTTGATTCATTAAAGGCTATAAAAACAAAAATTCTTACAGCTTCTTACAAAATCTCCGTAGTGATTTTATAAAATAAGTCTCTTTCTTAATAATCTTCCTAATCCTTCCACAGTCATTAAATATAGGGAAGAACAAAGGCCAATATAAAGTAACGAAGAGAGTATAGCTGCAAGATTGTTTTGGTAGAGGGCTTTTCTTATCACATAACCAATACCTGTAGTTGCTGCTAGGAATTCAGCCACTATGGTTCCAACCATGGCCAATGTTGCACTTCCTGCCACTACGGTGATCATTTTGTCTAGATTTTCAAATATCCTGATGATGATCTCTGTTCCACTGTCAAGCCGTCCGGTTTGTTTGAAGAAGTGCTCAACTTCTACAACGGGTTCAGAAAAGATACCAAGAAAATTGAGTAATAACGGAAAGTAGCAGATAAGCGTTGCTATTAGCAGCCTGGATGTAAGACCATCACCCAGAAATATAAATACTAGTGGTGCAATTGCTACAATCGGATAGGCCTGAAGATTGAAGGCAGCTGTTTTAATCATGTTAGAAAATATGGATGTCCCTCGCGCCAAAAAGCCAACTATTGCAGCAAGACCTATGGCTAAAAGGTGCCCTCCTATTGCAACAAAAAGGGTATTCATGGATGGCAATAAAAAGTCTCGCCATTTTGTCAAAATCATTGTTGCAATCTCATTGAAGGGAGGGATGATGTAATCAGAAAAATCTGCAAGATATTTAACAGCTTCGATTAGAAAAAGAAATATCAAAAAAATAAGAATAAACTGCAATAATCTCATTGTTACATCTGATTACTGGAGGCAGCCTTCAATACCTCAAGTATAAGGGATTGAAGATGTCCCTCTACATCTTGATGTCCATTCTTCTTTATGCCATCCATGCCTTCTATTTCTATAAGCCTGCCAATAGGGTTTCCACCGCTAGGAAGAATAAAGATTTTTTTTGAAAAAAAACAGACTTCTTCAATATTATGAGAGATGTACAATATGATTTTTTCGCTGCAAAACCTATCTTTTATTACAGATAAAATCCAGTTTCTGGAAGGTTCATCTACATTGGCAAGGGCTTCATCGCAAATTAGTACGTCAAACTCTTGTAATAGATATCTTACAAGGTTGACCCTGTTTTTTTGGCCCATAGACAATCTGAAGAATTTTTTGTTCAACAGATGTTTAAGGCCAAACGTATTAATAAAATTATCTAATTCATCCTTTAAAAAAGAATCTTTTGGCAATACACTTTCAAGATGGCGGCCAATGGAGAGCCAACCAGGAAGTCTCTCTGTATTGTAACAAAGAAGAATCGTGTTGATGTCTTGTGTTGCAATCTTGCCATGCGTTGGATGAAGAGATCCTGCAATAATCTTGGCAAGGGTAGATTTACCACAGCCAGAAAAACCAAAAAGAGAATAAAAACCAGGCGTGTCTATTTTTAGGTTGAGTTTGTAAAAAAGAGGGTATTCAGCCCCTTTATAACCAAAACTGATGTCCTGGGCCGCAAGCTCCACTACCTGTAATTTTATCTGCGCCCCTTTGCAAGGCGCTCAAGTCTCCTGCGTCTCTTTTTTCTACGCTTTATTATCTTTTTAACCGTGGCATTTAGGATATCTTCACGGAGTTTTATAATGTCTGATTCTGCACCAAAGATAGCCACCTTCAGATACTCAAAACCAAACTGCATCAATTCTACGTCGTCATCGAGGATCTTTCTCAGGATCTTTCCATCTACTTTGTAGGTATCTAAAAAACGGCTTTCAAAGACAAAACTTCTAAACCTTTCCATGTTGGTGGACACCATAAAGAAGAGTTCCCTTGCCTTAGGTGGCATCTCAGTCTCTTCTCCAAAGGAACGCTTTCTCAAAAGCAATTCCATCCACTCCCTGTTCATACGGTCATAAAAATCTGAGCCCTGATCCTCTCTCCAAAGCTCCACCGTCCATTCCGTATCCTCTTCGAAACCTTTACAGTGAGGTTCTTTTACCAGAAAGAAGAATTCTTCCTCTTCGCCAGCATGTTGTTCCTGTTGCCTCAGGCTTGCTAGACCAACAGGATAATAACGACAACACACTGGTCTATCAGAATAGACCTGGCAACCATCCTTTGTAACAAAAGGACATCTGCCTCCTTCATCTTCAAGCATCTTGAGCCGTGCCACAGGGATTCGGGTAATTCCTAAAAGTTCGGGTTCTGTGTAGAGTCTCAGAAATAGATCTGATGAAAGCCCAAGCCTATGTTTTAGTCTAATAATGTCATAGGGAGTGAGTATTATGTTCATGTTACGACAGCATTTTGTAAAACAACTCACCCCTGGATAGCAGCGGAATTTGAACTTGCTATCCCTATCCAGCCTTACTGGCTCTACGACACTGTCTTTCTGGCCTTTTTTTAGGGCCTTGTCTATCTTCTTTTCAAGGTGCTTGAGTGACATATTCCTTTTGATTTCCTGTGGAGTTTATTTTTTTAGCTCAGCCAGTCTAAACTAGATACACTTTGCAGGCAACTTTTACTTAGAGTGGCGTTGAGTGGCAGATAGTGAAAGAAAACCTCCAAATTTTACTACTAGACTCATTCTTTATGTAATAAAGATTTATAGCCATACTATTGCGAGAATAAGCGCAGAAACAATTAACATAATTATAGGAATAGTCAGGGCAACTACCCAAAATGAATATTTCCTCTTTGGCCTTTTGCTTTTAGATTTATTCTTCATTTTTACACTATTACCCCCCCCCTCCCAAAAAAATAGTAGTCTTAAAAATCTAGCATTGCCATATATTGTTATCCAAAGTTATATTTTCGGGACAGCCTCCTTGGTCATTGCGAGGCCCGAAGGGCCGTGGCAATCTCATACGGATCTGCTCCTACTTCATCTCTGCCATTACTCCTCTGCGCCTTTGAAGGAGATTGCTTCGGTCGTTTCACTCCCTCGCAATGACGTGTAGTGTGGCCAGATGGATGAAGGGAAGTGGAGTTTCTTTGATCTTCGAAGAAGATTGCCTTTCTCTGCTTACGCTCTGAACGCAATGACTGCATAATCCATGTCATCTACAAAACGCTTTTTCTTAGTATAGTAATCTCCTCTAATCTGTTAGACGAAAATCCATGGATAGAATAGTTTGAAAAACAAAAATGGCCATATAAGGTATAATTGTTATCCAAAGTTATATTTGCTGACAGCCTCCTTGGTCATTGCGAGGCCCGAAGGGCCGCGGCAATCTCATACGGACCTGCTCCTACTCATCTCTGCCATTACTCCTCTGCGCCTTTGAAAGAGATTGCTTCGGTCGTTTCACTCCCTCGCAATGACGTGTAGTGTGGGCAGATGGATGAAAGGAAGTGGAGTTTCTTTGATCTTCGAAGAAGATTGCCTTTCTCTGCTTATGTTCTACACGCAATGACTGCATAATCCATGTCATCTACAAAACGTTTTTTCTTAGTAATCTCAAGGTCTCCTCTAATCTATATAGACTAAATATAGACTAAAATTAAGCACCATTAGAAATACAAACCTGTATCAGGAGCCATCTTTCATGGATACAAGCCTTCTGCCTGCAAGAAATTCTTTGGTCTTTTCTCTAACCGTGTCAAACAGCTCGTAAAAGATTGGAACATACACCAATGTGAGGAAAGTGGATACGAAAAGGCCTCCTATTGCAACAACTGCCAAAGGAGAAAGCCTTTCAAGGCCAATTGCCCTTTGAGCTGCAATGGGGATCATGCCAACAATCGTGCTAAATGCAGTCATTAGAATGGGCCTTGTTCTCACCTTTACAGACTGTTCTATGGCCTGGCGCAACTCCATCCCCTGGCCCCTTGCCTGCTCTATGAAGTCGATGAGCAAAATGGCATTGTTCACCACTACGCCAGCCAAGAGTATCATGCCCATATTGGCTGGCATACAGGCGTGTCTGCCAACAAGTAAAAGGCCCCATGCAGCGCCTATTGTAGAAAGGGGTATTGTTACCATTATTGTAAGTGGATTTATCCACGACTTGAATGTTGCAGCAAGCGAGAAATAAAGGAGAATAACAGCAAGCCCAAGGGCTTTGGCCAGCCTTTTGCCTGCTTCCTTCATATTTTTTACTTCGCCCTCATGACTTATCTCATATCCTGGTGGAAGATTCAGGCCTGAAAGGGCCTTTTGAATCCTTTCTTGAAGATGGGTAATAGATGCGGTGGCCCGGTATGCGTAAACATCTAGTGTTGGTTGAAGGGCCTGACGGGTAAACTTGGTCCTTGTTCTGCTCTTTTTTACCCATGCCAATTCACTTAGTGGAACAGGACCGTAGGCAGACTGTATGTACATGGACATAATCCTTGGCAAGGAATTTCTTTTAATTGAAGGGTAGCGCACCCTTATTGTGTATCCATCCTCGCCTGGGACACGAAGTACAGAGGCCGGAGTGCCTTTTATTGCGGCTGCCACCTGCCGGCTTATTGCTGTGGGATCAAGGCCGTATCTCTTTGCCTTTTCGAGATTGATCTTTATCAGGAATTCTGTCTTGTCTAGATACCAAGAGCGGCTAATGGTTTTTAGGCCTCTGACGTTCCAAAGCCTTTTTTCCACCTCCTTACCAATGGTATCAAGAACCTTTGGATCTGGGCCAGAGATCATTACATCAACAGGAGCTGCAATGGAAGAAAGGGGCGTAACTCCAAAGTCGAACACATCCATGTTTCTTAAACCTGGAATTTTCGCCATTTTAGACCTGATTTCGTCTTCCATCTGCCATATTGTTTTTTCCCTGTGAAATCTGTCTACAAAGTGGGCAGTAATAAGTCCTTGCTGAGGGATGCGTCCTGTTCCAAAGCTTACCACGCCAGGTTCAGAGCCGATGGTCGTTGAGATTGCTCTAAGGCCAGGCATATCTTGTAGGATGTTTTCTATGGCAAGTGCTACTTTTTCTGTCTGATTTATCGATGAATCCGCCTCTGTTTCAAATGAGATCTTGACTATTCCAGTATCCATTGGCGGCATTAGATCTCTGCCTGCAAGTGGCATTACAACCCTTGCGCTCACTACAAGAAGCAACAGGCCAGGCAGTATAAAAATGACCTTGTGATCCATTGCAAAGTGAGACAATCTGGCAAAGAAATCCCTGATGGGATCAACGATCCATGTGCCAAAGAGCCCAGCCAGCCTTTCTATTGTCCATTTTCCAGAGTTGTTCCCGACCAGATAAGGTGCAAGAAGGGGGATCACCGTTACTGATATTAGAAAACTTGCCAAAAGGGCAATGGAGAGTACGACTGTAAATTGTCGTAAGATCTTTTGTACGTATCCGCCAATGAACATGATGGGTACAAGAACTATTACGGTTGTAAAGGTTCCAGACCAGTCTGCAAGGAATATCTCGTTTAGACCGTCAACAACGGCCTTGTAAATGGGTTTGCCAAGTTTTGAAAAATGTCTCTCTATGTTTTCAATGACGACGATTGCATCATCTAAAAGCAGGCCAACGGCAACTATAACAGCAGTAAGGGTGACGATGTTTAGTTCGTACCCAAATAGATACATGACGGCAAAGGTGAGAAAATAGGTAAACGGGATTGAGATGGCAGCCAAAAGCGAGATTCTCACATTTGCCAGCATGAGAAAGATGACGCCAACAGTCATAATGATTGCATCTCTCAGGGCGTCTACCATGTTTGAGATGCTTGTTTCGATAATAGTCCTTGGAGTGTCTGCAATCTCAAAATCAAGCTCTGGAAATTTGGCCTTTATTGCAGGAAACGCCTTTTCAACAGCCTTGATAGTGGTTGTTACGTGGCCTTTTTCCGGACGCAGTATGTTCATGCCTATGGCACTTTTACCATTTCCTCTAAAAAGACTTTGTCTTTCCATGAAGCCGGTCTTGATTATGGCCACGTCATTTAAGTGGATCTCTCCACCTTTCCTCTCTCCAACAACGATTTGTCCGATTCCTGATTT
>JAMOUE010000192.1 GCA_027068235.1 Deltaproteobacteria bacterium
ATTTAAAAGTCATTACGAATTAGACTTTTTTGAATGGGCTTACAACGAAATAACAGAAGACCAAAAAGATATATTTACCTCTTCATGTTTTTCATTTTGTGGACTTGCAAACCCCAGCTCCTTTATCAACATATTAAATGCAAAAGGTGTAAACCTAGCAGGTTCTATCTATTATCCAGACCACCATTCTTATACGGAAAGAGATATCAAAAGAATTGGTCAACAGGCAAGAAGCCATAACTGCACCATTGTTTTGACAACTGAGAAAGATTTTGCAAAAATATCGCCTCACAGGTGGAAAAGCGTAAATAGCGACTTGGCCTTGGCGGTGGTTAAAATAAAGGTTAATTTATCAGAATCCTTTTGGCATTTTCTTCAATGTCAATTAAAAGATATTCCCCTTTGAATAGGGGAGGTGGGCTCTAAAAAAACAATAATACTTAGGGAATGAGGCAGTAATTCATGAGAATAAACCCTGGGACAAATCTATTTATCCCCTTTTCTATACCTGTTTTCTTGTTTCTAACCGTAGTCACTAAAGGCTTTGGGGCATTGGTTGACTCAACTGATCTTGCCATTTTTGAACCGGAACAAATATATTACTTTATGGATGAACCTGTTGTAACTGCATCCCGTTTTAGTCAACCTACCAGCGAAGCACCTTCCACTATATTTGTAGTGACCGAACAGATGATCAAAGAGAGGGGCTACAAGTATCTCATTGAGGTTTTAGAGGACTTGCCTGGCTTTGATATCCATAAACACATTGGTGGTCAGGCAGGTGGAACCTATGTGATACAAAGAGGACTGTGGGGCAACAACAAACTTCTTGTGCTAAAGGACGGTATAAGGCTTAACCCTGAAAATGGTAGCAATCTAGTTTATGGAGAACAGCTCTCTCTTGGAGATCTCAAACAGATTGAAATAATGTATGGTCCGTCTTCTGCAATCTATGGTGCAGATGCCTATGCAGGTATCATAAACCTTATAACGAAAAAGGTAGAGACATCAAAGAGTGTAGAGCTGCAACTTTCAGGTGGAAATGGTGACTCCGTTGACGGCCATATGCTTGTACAGATAAGGCCATTTGATGATTCATATCTGCATGTCTATGCACATGGATACAGCACCAATGGTTTTGACCTGCACCATATTTACGATCATTACCACTATCACATGCCAGGACAAGGGCGTACTTATTTCTATGACCCTAATCAATCCTTTGAAATTCCAGAACAAGACTGGGACTTTACTATAAGAGCGGGCTGGAAAAACCTAGAGTTTGAAAGTGTCTATCTACATACAAGCCAACCAACAAATATAGCAGCCCCTTTTAATACAGGACGCACTCAGCACTCAAAGGACAGGGTGAAACTTGATTCATGGAACCTCAGATTGACTCACGTCTTACCCATTTTAGAGAATCTTCAAACGGTCACCAAGTTTAATGCCCAATTTTACGATATGGACCCACACAGCAGATATGGCCGCAAAGAGTTTACCAACTATATTTATGAACGTTCTGATATGCTTGGAATGGAGGAACAGCTTCGCTATAGCTATTCAAGTGGAAAAATCATTGGTGGCCTTACCTTCAAAAGAATATCAACTATGCCCTATCTCAACTCTAGAAGCCCATTTGATGAAGGCGATACCTACTACGACTTTCCTGTAAAAAAAGTAATAACTGAAGATGGCAAAATATTCTCTATTGGGCCTTTAAAAGAATATAACTACTGGACCTATGGCGCTTATGTCCAGGCAAACCATAAGTTGGGGGAGAAACTCTCACTCTTTGCAGGCGCTCGCTACGACTGGGAGACTTTTACCCATCACGACTCATTTAACCCAAGAGTTGGAGTAATTTATACCTTAAAAAAGGGAGAAACACTAAAGCTCATGTATGGAGAAGCGTATATCTCCCCTTCTGCATACTTTAGATTCAAAGCCTGGGTAGACAAGAACTTTGCTCATCTTCCACCCTCTGTTTTCAACCGTACCCTAGACCCAGAAAAGGTATCATCTGTAGAACTCAACTACTCGTGTCATACGCAAAATCTCTTTGTCAATATCTCAGCTTATATCTCAAGGTCTACTGACTCTATTCAAGAAGCTGGACAATTTTTGAAAAATGTCTATCTCATTACAGAACAAGGTTCTCAAAAGGCAACTGTAGAGATTGCAGACAATACAGGCAGAGTAACTAACTTTGGAATAGATATAGGAACAAGTTACAAATTCAACAGAGCTGCAACCCTAAACTTTGCCTATTCCTTCATAAATTCCAGGCAACATCTAAGGGGGCACAATTTTGATGGCCCCAAAATCTCTAATCATAAAATCATGGCAGGCATTACTGGTTACATAGGAGACCACTTTTCATATAATCTCAGATGCAGATGGAGAAGCGAAATCCACACTAGCCCCACAAATACCGTCTATAATGGCTCCACTATCCCTGGCATATTTCTGGTAGATGCCAATATCAGATGGCTAAATCTCCTGCCTGACCTAGATGCCTATTTAACATTGAAAAACCTACTAGATTCCAAATACTTTACTGCGGCAAATGAAAGTGGAGATCCAACCAATGGCGCTTCACTACCTAGAGTACCACAAGATCCATTCAGTTTTATGGTGGGTGTAAATTATAGATTTTAGTCATAATTTAAGTCTTACATGATATAACTATTACTAAAATGACAGGTAAATTAACTACTATTTTTCATAAAATATCATTTTTTATTTTTGTATGGTTCTTATGTCTGGTAATTTTGACTAATCCAGGCTTGGCTAAAAAACATAACTTTACTAAATTCCTTTTGGTAGTCTCAAGAGACTCCAAGCCATATCTTGAGTGTGAGCAAGGGGTAAAAAGTTTTATAGAAAATCATTATAAACTACCCCACGAAATCATCTCTATTCACCTGGAAAGTAAAGATATAAGCAATGTGAAAAAAGAGATAAAACTAAACACACCAGATATAGCTATCTGTATAGGGACTAGGGCAACTTATCTTTTAAAGGAGATAAACCAAAAGTTCCCGTGGGTAGCTACATTCTTGATTGATAAGGCTATAGAGGCATTGAAGAAACAAGGTATTGTGGCAGTAAGCATGGATGTGCCCCTTGAAATCCGCATAGCTACCCTTTGCAGGATCAAAGACCATATTTATGCAGCTGCTCTTGCTCCAAATACTCCGCTTAGCCCCAAACGAAGCATAAGACAAGGCCCTTGTAAAAACAGAGATGCCTACGTACAAATCTTTCCTTTTCTTTCTTCCATTGAGATTGCATTGAAAAAACTATTGGATAATGCAGTAAATGCGTTTTTTATAACTCCAGATCCAGAGGTATTTAACTCTCAAGAAGCGGTACAATATACGCTTTTATGGGGACTTAGAAACAAAATTGCAATATGCGGGCTCTCATCTGGATATGTAAGAAACGGTGCACTCTTTGCACTTGAGGCAGATGCCAAAAGTCTTGGAGAGCAAACGGCACAACTTGCTTTAGATCGTCTTTTAGGAAAGATAAAAGGAGATATTGTCATACAGCATCCTAAAAAGCTACTTCTTTCAATAAATTTAAAAACGGCCAAAAGATTGGGGATAGAGGTTCCAGAATCTGTTTTGAAAGACGCCCAAGTGATTATCCAATGAAAATGAGTTTGAGACTCAAGGTAGTCCTAATCTTTGTATTAATCGAATTCATCATGGTTGTTGCCATAGGAACTCTCTACACCATAAAGGCCACCTCCATGCTCGAAGAAGAATTTACGGCCAAAGCAGAGGCAATTGCACAGTTTTTTGCAAATACAGTCAAGTTGCCAGTTTTAAGTGGTAACAAAGAGATATTGTTGAAACAGTGCAAAAGGATGCTGGCCAGACCCAATATAGTAGAGGTCAAAATATTTGATGCAGAAAATAAGTTACTGGCAAGTTGTACGATACAGACATCAGATTCTACGGAGACCATATCTTGGCCTGTTACAGTGTCACGTGATACTTCTGAAGATATAGAAGGTATTTATAGTATCGCTCCTGAAAATAAGGTCGAGATTGTTGGCAAAGTAGAGCTTAAACTGTCAAGAAAGAATATTGATGAAAAGATACTTGCCCTCCAACTCTATGCCCTTGGCATTTGTATTGCCGCCCTTGCCATATCTGTATTTTTTGGCTCTCTCATAGTTGGAAAAATAGTTGTAGATCCAATCTTAAAATTAAAAAACGAAGTTCGTAGATTCTCACTTGGTATGCTTCATCGCAGAATAAGACTTAACACCAAGGATGAAATAGAGGAACTTGCGGCAACATTCAACAATATGGCAGACTCCTTGAGGGGATATATTTCTGACCAGATTGATAAAGCCACCGATAAGGTACAGCTTAAAAATTTGGCTGTACTTGGTGAATTATCTGCCATGCTTCTTCATGAAGTTGGCAACACATTAAACAGGTTTGGGCTTATCAAATACCAACTCTCCCAAGAAAAACTCTCTCCCTCTGGGATTAAGGCCATAGAGACATTTGATGAAAACCTTGGTAGCCTCAAACGCTTTACCCAAAACGTCTCCCTATTTTCAAAAAAACCCGAAGTGATTTTGGGGTGCATCAATTTAAAAGAACTTGTTCAAGCACTTTGCAGCTCTCTAAAGCTTATAGACAAAAAGGGAGTAAAGGTAGAAACAGAGCTTCCTCCATATGACTGCTTTATTATGGGAGACAAAGAACTGATGAATCAGGCGATATTAAACATCCTTACAAATGCTATGGATGCTGTGGGACCGGCCGGAAGGGTAAAAGTCAGCCTTAAAGATATGCACAACAATGTAGAAATTATCATAGCCGACAATGGTACTGGCATACCAGAATCAGAGTTGGGAGAAATCTTTAGGCCATTTTTTACTAAAAAAGGGCCAAGGGGAACAGGCTTGGGACTAGCTATAGCAAAGTCTTTTATAGAGGCTCATAATGGAAAAATTCATGTTACAAGTAGGCCAGGACTCACAAAATTTATTCTAATTATCCCTAAACACCTACCATTTACTGCTTCATGATAATTTTAAAAAACTTGGGCAAGAATCAGCCTTGAGAAGCATCCATTTGCAGGCTCGGATCTTGTAAGGTGGGAGCTGATAGACCAGACTGTGCTGAATGTTTCAGTCTTACCCGATCCAAAATCATTGTATAAACTTGTCATATCTTGTGAGTTCCCAGAAATAATTTCCAACACATCAAGAGTTGGGCCCAACACTAAGTTTTACCGATAAGTAGGAATGTTACCAATATCAACTCAAACGTAAGTCTTATCAAAAAGATTGCACTGAGCACCATAGGCATTATATATTTATTGGTTCCATAAAATCTCTTTTGGTCTAGGGAGGATACAATGGCAAGAGTAACCGTTGAAGACTGTTTAAGGCAAATACCCGACCGCTTTCTCATAGTACATCTAGCGGTAGAAAGGGTGAAACAACTAAGAAAAGGCGCACAGCCTTTGGTAAAAAGTTCAAACAAAGAGATCATAACGGCCCTTAGAGAAATTGCAGCAGGGAAGGTAACGTTTGACAATCTGGAGGAACTTGCCAAGGAAGCTGAAGAAAAACGCATAATGGAAGCGCTTCGTATGGAGATTGATAAAAACAACAAATAATGACGATGAAGAGGGATTATTACGAAATTCTTGGAGTTAGCCGAACGGCTACCATAGAAGAAATCAAAAAGGCCTATAGAAAACTTGCCTTAAAATATCATCCTGATCGTAATCCTGGTGACAAAGAGGCTGAAGAAAGGTTTAAAGAGGCTGCAGAGGCCTACGAGGTTTTAAAAGATAAAGAAAAGCGCCAACTTTACGACATGTATGGTCACCAGGGATTAAACGGAAGTGATTTCAGCGGTTTTACTCGTACTGAAGATATATTTAGTGCATTCAACGACCTTTTCGAAGATTTTTTTGGCTTCTCAACAGGCCGAGGTAGCGCTCAAGCAGAGATGGGGCCTAAAAGGGGAGCTGATCTACGCTATGACCTTGCAATTACATTTATAGAGGCGGCCAAAGGAACTGAAAAAGAAATTGAAATCCAAAGACTTGAAGAGTGCAGTAAATGTTCAGGCACTGGGGCTGCACCAGGTGCCAAGATAACTTCTTGTCCTACTTGTCATGGCAGGGGACGTATTATTCGTTCCGAAGGCTTTTTCCAAGTAGCTTCCACCTGCCCAACCTGCAATGGGGAAGGGACAGTCTTTTCAGAGCCATGTCCATCCTGCAAAGGGAAAGGGCGCACTCCCCAGTACAGAAAGGTCAAGATCAAAATACCTGCCGGCGTTGATACAGGTGCAAGGCTGAGATTGCGAGACGAGGGAGAGGCTGGTATCAGAGGTGGACAAAGAGGAGATCTCTTTATTGTTATCCATGTAGAACCGCATGAATACTTTTACAGAAAAGGGAATGACATATATTGTGAGGTAGAAATATCTTCCATCCAGGCGTGTCTTGGTGACACCATAGAAGTGCCTACACTGGAAGGCACTGAGCAGATAAAGGTTCCAGCAGGCACTCAGCCGGATACAATTTTCAAACTCAAAGGGAAAGGCTTTCCTGACTTACGAGGCTTTGCTCATGGAAATCAACTAATAAAGATCAAAGTTGTCACGCCTACTAATTTAACATCAAAACAAAAAGAGCTTTTAAAAGAATTCTTAGAAATAGAGAAAGAGAAGAAAAAAGGCGGATTTTTCAAAAAAATCCTTAAAAAGGTGGAATTTACTAAGGGCTGATCATGACAAAAAATTTTACCCATCTGGATGACAATGGCCATGCCCAGATGGTAGATGTCACATCTAAACAACCCAGTAAAAGGGTTGCCATTGCTTATGGAATTGTCAAAGTTGGAAAAGATACTTATAAACGCCTAGTTGATAAGAAGATTCCCAAAGGAGATGTTTTTAATACGGCCAGAATTGCAGGCATAATGGCTGCAAAACAGGTGGGTAACTTGATTCCTCTTTGTCATCCATTACCTGTGGAATTTGTAGGGATAGATTTCTCTCTTAATGAAGATATACCAGGGGTTGAAATAACGGCCACCGCTTCTATAGACGCAAAGACCGGAGTAGAAATGGAGGCCATGACTGCTGTATCCGTGTCAGCCCTAACCATATATGATATGTGTAAAGGCCTAGAGAAAGGTATAGAAATTCTTGAAATAAAGTTGCTGGAGAAGTCAGGCGGAAAAAGTGGGCACTGGGTAAGACAGGAGAGCTGATCTACCTGTATATTGTTAAATGATATCTCTCAGCTACTTACTATTTCAGGAAGTTGTATATTAGGAGGATTTAAATGGATCAGGCTCAACTCGAATATTTCCGAAAACTTCTTAAGGACAAGCTTAACGAACTACTTGGTGAAGCAGACAAGACCTTGGAAGAAATGACAGCTGGTGATAGCCAGGTTGCCGATCCAGCGGACAGGGCAACTATAGAATCTGATAGAAGCTTTGAACTTAGAATCCGAGACAGAGAGCGGAAACTTATAAAAAAAATAAAGACAGCCTTAGAACGTATTGATGATGGTAGTTATGGGATATGTGAAGAATGCGGTGAAGAAATAGGGATTAAACGTCTGGAGGCACGTCCAGTTACTACAATGTGCATAGAGTGCAAATCTAGACAAGAACAAGAGGAAAAAATTAAGGGTAAATAGCCACTGTTTGTTGATTGATGCCTGAACTAAGACGAGACCCAATTATTGGAAGATGGGTAATTATTGCCTCAGAACGTGGAAAGAGACCGTATGACTTTGTAAAAGAAAAAGACAAAACCAAAGGGGGTTTTTGTCCCCTTTGCCCAGGACACGAACATACCACTCCGCCAGAAGTGCTCGTTTATGGTCGTCCTACTCATAATCCCAATGGACCCGACTGGCAATTACGAGTTGTACCCAACAAATTTCCTGCCCTTGTAATAGAAGGTGAACTGGATAAAAGAGGGGAGGGTATCTATGACAAGATGAATGGTATAGGTGCCCACGAAGTCATAATAGAATCTCCCAATCACCATGAAACATTGGCTAACATGGAAATTGATCAACTTGTTTTGGTGTTTCGAGCCTACAAAGACAGAATAATAGACCTAGCTAGAGATACCAGATTCAAATATATCATAGTATTCAAAAACTTTGGAAAGGCTGCAGGGGCATCTTTGGAACACTCTCATTCGCAACTCATAGCGCTCCCCATTGTTCCTCAAATAATTCAAGAAGAATTAGACGGATGTATAAGATACTTTGATTACAAAGAGCGTTGTGTATTTTGTGACATAATCCGCCAGGAACGATCTCAAAATATGCGTCTTGTAGACGAAAATGAAGACTTCATAACCTTATGCCCCTTTGCGCCAAGATCACCCTTTGAAATGTGGGTATTACCCAAAAAACATCAATCCAGATTCACTTCTATGGATGACCATCAACTTTATCAGTTAGCCACTCTCTTTTCCTCTACAATGAAAAAACTTGATAAGATACTTCCTAATGTACCTTATAACTATATGCTGCATACCGCTCCCTTACGGGATTCCCACCTAGAACATTATCATTGGCACATAGAAATCATGCCCAAGGTTAGTACAATTGCGGGATTTGAATGGGGAACCGGGTTCCATATCAACACTGTTCCTCCAGAAGAGGCTGCTTCTCTTTTAAATAAGGCATGATATTATATCAAAAAGGGGGAATTATTATGGATGAAACAAAGAAAAAAATTTTAGTTGTTGATGACGAAGAAAGTATTCACTTAGTATACAAGGAAGAATTAAATGAAGAAGGCTATGAAGTTATCTCTGCTCTTAGTGGTGAAGAGGGACTAAAACTATTTCAGGAAGAAAATCCTGACCTTGTCATCTTAGATATCAACATGCCTGGTATGGACGGAATAGAGGTGTTACGGCAAATGAAACAGATGAAGCCCAATATTCCGGTAATCATAAGTTCTGCCTATCCAGAATATAAGCAGGATTTAGCCTCTTGGGCTTCAGATGACTATATTGTCAAATCATTCAATCTTGATGAGTTAAAAAATTCCATTAAACGCCATTTAAATAAAACCATGGCAAACTAGAATTTTTTTACTCACTTTAATATGTATTAAGAGAAAGACCACCTATTATACCATTTAACAACCATTCCTAAAAAGGGCGGAATAAAAGCTGGCCCTAAAATGGCATTTATTTCAAAGTTTCGTCTGTTCAATGCATGAAAGCTTTAACGATATATCGATAACTCTATATACATGTTATACTCCTGCAACCATCGAATACAATGTAAGTAGGAAATAATCTATGAATCCTAGTTGTCCTCAGTGCGGCTCCCCACAAACAGTTAAAAATGGATTTCTTTATAATCGGCGAAGATACAAATGTAAGCAGTGTGGCCATCAATTTACCAGAACTACTCCAAGAGGAAGACCAATAAGGGAAAAGTTTCTGGCAGTTGTCCTGTATATGCATGGATTATCGTTAAATGCTATTGCAAAACTGTTTAATGTTTCTGCACCGGCTGTATTGAAATGGGTACGTAAATTTGCTCAAAATACCTACGAAAAGCCTAAACCTGGTAGTGCGATGGTGATGGAGATTGATGAAATGTGGCATTATCTTCAAAAAATCCAACAAGCATTGGATATGGAAGGCTTATTGTCGCAATACCGGTTAGCTCGTTGACTGGAAATGTG
>JAMOUE010000193.1 GCA_027068235.1 Deltaproteobacteria bacterium
GAGAACAAAAATCTTAGACCTTATCTCATTACTCTTACGGTCAAGAATGGTTTTGATCTAACAGAACGATTTCTTCATTTGCAAAAGTCTCTCAGAAAGATGATTAGTCGTCGAAGAAAGAGACTTAGTACTGGTCGAGGTACAAAAACTGTTTTGATGTACGTAAAAGGCGCTGTGTGGACTTATGAGGTTACTTATAGCGAAAAGGGATGGCATCCACACGTTCATATGATTGCTTTGAGTGAGGAGCCTATTAGTGTCCAAGAATTGCGTTCTGAGTGGTTCGACCTGACTGGTGATTCTTGGGTCGTTGATTCTAGACCTATTGAGTCGTATTCTCAGGATGATTTGATACCTGCACTTCTTGAAGTCTTCAAATATGCTGTAAAGTTGTCTGGTTTGCCTCCTGAAAAGCAAATTGAGGTATGGTCGAATCTTAAGGGGCGTCGTCTCCTTGGTTCTTTTGGTTGTCTTTGGGGAGTAAAGGTTCCTTCGTTCAAAGTTGATGAAATAGAAGAGCAACTTAAGGATGAGCCTTACGTTGATGAGGTCTATCGCTATTTCAGTTCAGGCTATCAGCTTTCTTCTTGCGTTAAGTTGCCACGTGATCTCTCTGGTATTTATTGTGCAAGTTTGAGGAAACCGGGTTCCCCCTGGGGGGCGGAGGGGGGATCTGGTCAATCTTCTTCATCTTTCTTTTCTCTTGTTGCGAATGCAGCTGCAGATCTAGAAAAAAAAAGCTTGACTGCCGAAGGGGAGCCTTAAAAAACATGCTATGCTGATTTTTGCTTTTGCTTATCCTGCATAGGCAAGTTTCAGGGTAACCGGAAAAGCGGTTACCCTTAAGCATGTTTTTTAAGGTCTGTCAGGCTTTTTTTTTCTTCCCATAGATATATAGATATTGATCTCTTGGATTGTTGTTTTTGCTTGTCTGTCAGCAGTCGCTTCGCGGCCACCCTGAGCGTTGCGACTGCTGACAGATAAGCTGTATTAGTCGCCTTTTTTTTGTCTCAAAATCCCTACTATCTTGATACTAAGTGATTAAAGCGGCACAAGACTGATATCATTGAAAAAAATACCTCTAATTTTCTGTTATTGATTCCCTGTAAAGTGACAAAAAAAGTGCGTTTGACTGTCACTAAATTTTATGCTAAAACAGTGATTAATTAATGAATTAATTGGAGGATATTTCAATGTCAAAGAGAGTAAAGAAAAAATCAGAGTTTGAATCACTAATTAAACAGATTAGTCACTCTGGTCCCCAAGAAGATTTTGATTTTTTGGCTACTATGTTTGAAGAAAAACTTAGTCATTATGGTGATGACTTACGTCCTCCTTTTCGTCAAACAGTTGCCTTTGATGCACTTGATATTGCTTGGATTGATGCTCTTAAGAAGGTCACTAAAGAGCCTAAGCATCGCATCATTGCTTGGCTTCTTCGTGCTGCTATTAGAGAGCTTTTGAATGCACTACCTGAACGTTCAATGAAGCTTATAAAAACTGAATATGAGTCTTGCTTGAAAAAGCGTTTGCAACAGCAAGATAAAAAAAACGAATCAAAAAAAAATAGAAAGTGAAAGGAGTATCAATAATGTGGTTAGTTAAAGGTCAATTGATTAATACGTTTCGTACCCCTGGAAAGGTTGATAGAGAAACGGGAAATGAAGGTCAACCAGCTTGTTTCATCCAGTTACTTAGTGATCAGATTGTTAAGTCAGGTGATATTCGTCAGGAACTAGTTTCTCTTAAAGTGCCTCTAGACCTTTTTGATTCTTTTCAGAAAATGAAAGGTCGTAATGTTGTTATTCCTTGTGGTCTTTTTGCCAGAGGTGGTCAGCTGATTGCGTATATACCAGAGACTCTTGACCTCAAGAAATACCTTGATCAAGAGGTTCAGGAGTGATGGTATGAGAAAAAAAGAAAGCCTTCAGCCTGGTGATCTTTTGGCGGAGTACCAGGCTGAAGACTCACATTCTAAGAGGCTCGGGCGATATTCTTCTTGTAAGCACCGGGCCTTGATTGTTGCTGAAATACTAGCTAAAGAACCTTCTTATGTCAAATATTATCGAAAGTTGAAGTCTTGTGGCGATTGGCTTTTGTATCGTAATTTTTACCGTCTAGATCTTCGAAGATTGATTGGTGGTATTCATTGTGATCAGCATTTATTGTGTCCTCTTTGTGCGATTCGTCGTGCTGCTAGGTTCATGCGTTCTTATTCTGAAAAGCTTAACTTTGTTCTTTCTGAGAACAAAAATCTTAGACCTTATCTCATTACTCTTACGGTCAAGAATGGTTTTGATCTAACAGAACGATTTCTTCATTTGCAAAAGTCTCTCAGAAAGATGATTAGTCGTCGAAGAAAGAGACTTAATACTGGTCGAGGTACAAAAACTGTTTTGATGTACGTAAAAGGCGCTGTGTGGACTTATGAGGTTACTTATAGCGAAAAGGGATGGCATCCACACGTTCATATG
>JAMOUE010000194.1 GCA_027068235.1 Deltaproteobacteria bacterium
ACCAACAAACAAAATTTGGTGATTAGTTTTGTTTAGCCGTGAAAGAAGTTGTATCCACTTATCTACTGGCCAAATAGTAGTTTCCCATAGAGCTTTTGCACCACAGTGCACAACTATCGAATTTGCAAATTCATATTCATTATCATTTGATTTGTCTTTGAATATTGGTAACGAACCATAGGGAATAGCATTTTCAGATAATCCAAAACTCACAATGTCATCTGCAATAGCATCAGCAATAAATGATTTTACAGATGTAGAATGCAAAATGCGTCCTGCTCCTATGACATAGGCCAAAAGTTTCGTTTTTGCCGTATTGTGAGGCCCGATGTAGATACGGCTAATCCCTGGTGCTTCCCTGAACATTTGGAGTGCTCCCCAAAAGGAGTTAGAAAAAACTTTGACTTTTACATTTAAAGAAAGAGCATTAACTACATCAGGAATATAAGATCTACTAGTGGTGAGCAATAAAGGTTGATACAATGTGTTTTCTGCTAAAGCCATAAGAAAAGGTCTAATAACTAAAATATCTCCAAGACCACTACCCCACATCACCGCCCAATTTCTTTTACGTTTCATCGTTATTTATGCATCCTACTTATTCCAGACCCTGATTGTTAATTGTTGTTTTGGCAGTTTTTCATGTTTATAAAACGAAGTGAAAAAGCCGACTTTTCAACAATGTCACCCTCCATCTCAACATCTTCCAACTTCTTATAAAAGTCCTTGATGCACTATTGTTAGGAAGTCAAAAGTTTTTTCTCATTACCAGGAAAAACAACTTTCCCTTCCTTTACATCTGTTTGCGCCAGTGATACAGCAAATCCTCGTTGAGACCAAGATCCTCTGCAACTTCTGAAACTATTTTACAGTCTTCCTGGCACAGCTTTACAGCCTGCCTCCTGAACTCAGAATCATACTGCCTACGTTTCACAACTTTCATTACGCCCCTCCTTGTACATGCTTATAACGTCTTATCTTGAGTTTCTATTTAGGGGGATCAATATCAGTCATGAATGTTTTTTTAATGACCTTTAGTAAATCATATCGGCCTCTGCTAAAAAAATAATGATAGAAACAATGAAGTGGTACCCGATTTTTGGACACCTCAGCTGTCATTTTATATTCGCCTTTGCTGTCAATTCTTCTCATGCTGCCAGGTCCAACTGGTAGACTTCGTCAGGTGTCTGGTAGCTCAGGGCCTGATGAAATCTTTCGCTGTTGTAGCTCGACAACCAGGTTTTAAGTCCGTGCCTTAGATCAGGTACTGATTCGAACTCCCTGAGATAAATGAGTTCATACTTCAAAGAGCGCCAGAGTCGCTCAATGAAGATGTTATCCAGAAAACTGCCTCTGCCATCCATACTGATTCGTATCCCATTGGTCTTCAGGACTTCTATGAAGCCCTCACTTGTGTATTGGCAGCCCTGGTCAGAGTTGAATATCTCTGGCCTGCCATGAAAAGCTATGGCCCTTTCAAGACAGGATATGCAGAATTCTGCATCCAGAGTCGCAGACAGACTCCAGCAAAGCACCTTCCGGCTGTACCAGTCCATGATTACACACAAATACATGAAAGAGCCAAGAATAGGAATGTAGGTTATGTCAGAACACCAGACCTGATTGGGCCTTGTGATATGAAGGTTCCTTAGCAAATATGGATATACCTTGTGCTCTGGATGCTTCTTACTGGTAGAGGGACCTGGAACCATTGCCTTAAGCCCCATCAGCTGCATGAGCCTTCTGACCTTCTTCTCACTTACCTGATATCCCCGTTTTTTCAAGGCCAGGCGCATCCTCCTTCTGCCGTAATAGGGAGTCTTCAAATACTGCTCATCAATGGCCCTCATGAGCTTGAGATCCCTCTTTGTTATCCCCTTTGGCTGGTAATAGGTGGAACTCCTGCTAATGCCCAGTAGCTCACACTGTCTCTTTCTGCTGAGTTTGGTATTGTCCGGTTCTATCATGACCTTTCTCTGTGTTTTGCTCATTTCAGACCGGACTTTCTGGCTAAAAAATCCCGCTCCACTTTCAACTGGCCAATTTCCCTGTAAAGCTTGTCCAGGAGAGCTTGCTGCTTTTTTTCATTCTTTCTTGATTTTTCAAAGACCAGGGAGACATTGTCCAACATCTGTTTCTTCCAAAGCCTCACCTGGCCTGGATGGACACCAAATCTTGAAGCAATCTGATTTGTGGTTTCTTCCCCTTTGATGGCTGCCAATGCAACCTTGCTCTTGAACTCTGAGCTGTACTTCTTCCTTGCCATTAGATTTCTCCTTTCGCTGCTATATTTTCATTATCTCATGCAGCAAAAGCAAACAATAGCCACTGTCGAAAAAGGGGGACCACTTCACAATACCGTTTTTCACTTTAAACTATGGATAAGTAGAGTAAACTTTCAACTTATTAACAAGATCAGAAAATATGACTTTACCCCTATCATCGGGAGCATAAAAAGATGACAAAACGGAAAGATTTTATCGACCACATCGCCACTCGGCCATTACTTGCAGATGGGGCCCTTGGTACCTATTTCTACGAAAAGGGCATAGGCCTTGGAACCAATACCGACCTTTTGAACATTTCAGACCCTGATCTTGTCTATTCGGTGCATGAGGAATACATCAGGGCTGGGAGCCAGCTTATTGAGACTAACACCTTTGGAGCAAACAGATTCAGACTTGGTAATCTTGGCAAGAATCTGTCTGTAAAAAAGATAAATTTAGCTGGTGCATCCATTGCCAGAAAGGCGGCTGGAAGCGATATCTTTGTGGCAGGATCGATAGGACCAACTGGAATCGAATTCCCTTTAGACTTGGAAGAATTCTCAGTTGAAGATATAGAAGAAGCCTTTGAAGAACAAATGAAAGCATTATTAGAGGGAGGAGTCGATCTAATAATGCTTGAGACCTTCACCCACCTAGAGGAGCTGATAATTGCCATCAAAACTGCAAAAAGGCTCGAGTACGAAGTACCAGTAGTTGCCCAGATGGTATTTCCTGCCCACGGCAGGACGGCCCACGGTCTTGAGGCACCATTTTGTGCCAAAGAGGCCATAAAAGCTGGCTGCGACTGTTTTGGAACCAACTGCGGCCGTGGCGTAAAAAGTATGCTACAGGCAATAGAATATCTTTCTCCTATGACGGATGTCATCCCTCTTTCTGCCTTTCCCAATGCAGGCATTCCAGAAGTGATTGATTTTCGCATGGTCTATTCAACACCTCCTTCCTACATGGCAGAAAAGGTTGGGGAGATGGTAAGGATGGGAGTGCGTCTAGTTGGAGGATGCTGTGGAACTACACCAGCTCATATTCATGAATTCAAGAAAAGGCTGCACCTCAAATCGAAAAAAGGCAAGGTAACACTTGTAACTCCTAAGGAGGAAAGTCCCGACAAATTGCGCGACACCGGCAAAGGGCCTGGTGCGCTACTCAAGGGATTAAACCATAAAAGGCTTCCTATATTCGTAGAGCTTGATCCGCCACCTCATCTGAATGTGGATAATATTCTTCAAGGGGCAAAGGCCTTAAAAGACGCAGGAACAGACTGTATCACACTGGCAGAAAATCCCCTTGCGGTTCTCCGCGCAGACAACCTTTCCCTGGCCCATTTGATAAAAAAGGACTTCAAGATAGAAACTGTTATTCATCTCACTGGTAGAGACAGAAATGTACTTGCACTCCAGACCCAGGTGATGGGGGCACACTTTTTGGGGATTAGGGGGATCTTGGCAGTTACTGGTGATCCTGCTTCATCAAGTGATCAGCCAGGGGTGAGCGGTGTATTTGATTTAAACTCCTTTGGCCTTGTCAAGATGATTTCCGGCTTTAATCAGGGGCTTAACCTTGCAGGAAGAGACATGAAAGGCAACACGGACTTTTCCATAGGCGTTGCTTTTAGCTACAGACCCTCCAACCCGAGTATGCAACTTAGACGCCTTGAAAAGAAGGCTGCCCTTGGAGCCCACTTTGTTATGACCCAACCTATATTTGATGCTGTTTCCATTGAGCGTCTTATGGAATTAACATCTCATCTCAACATGCTTATCTTGCCTGGACTCTTTCCGTTAATTTCTGCCAGGAATGCAGAGTTTCTCCACAATGAACTGCCAGGCATCACCATCCCAGAAGAGATACGAAAAAGACTTAGGCGTTTTGAAAAGGTTGAGGACCAAAGAAAGGAAGGAATAGATATTGTGCGTGGTCTTATGGAAAAAACCTCGGACTTTGTGGATGGGTTCTACCTTATTAGCCCTTT
The DNA here is from genome assembly GCA_027068235.1 of Deltaproteobacteria bacterium. Lineage (GTDB taxonomy): Bacteria > Desulfobacterota > Dissulfuribacteria > Dissulfuribacterales > QOAL01 > JAADCZ01. The sequence continues at coordinate 4,258 of JAMOUE010000194.1, forward strand.
AAACAAGTGGGAAGTCCCTGTAGAACTGGTAAAAGAAGTTAGATCATCCGGATGGAAAGGCTCTGGTAAACTTGCAAGCCTTTGCGGAGAGGCATAATAATGCACCAGGAAGATCTAGAATTTTACATAGATAACACCGGCTGTCCATGCCTGAAAGAAAAGGCCCCAGATGGAAACGGTGCTATTCTATTACAGGGGCAATTTCCTAGTACACGCCTGGATGATTCAATTATCTATTCAGCCACATTAAGACTCAACTCTGACTTGGCAAACTATGACCATTCCTTTTTAAAGAGATTGGCTCTTTGCGAAAAATATCGTCAAGACTCCACATCCGTTAGAAGCTACATCAGAGAGTACCATCCGGAAGTGGCTCTGATTGGACAATCAGATGCCTTTATAGATAACTTTTTAGATACATATAGTGGAGTTTTGAATCTGGTGCTTGTAAGGAAAGAGCCAGATTCTACTATTTCCATTTTTAAAAAGGCCAAAGGCCTCATGATAGAAAAAAAGGCCCCAACTCCACTTGATCCCACTAGTTGCATAATGTGTAGAAAATGCGTATCTGCCTGCAAGAAAGGAGCTATTACTCCTAAGCCAAGACTCGAACTCACAAAATGCAACTTTTGTGGAGAGTGTGAAAAACTCTGTCCTACTAATGCCATAGACCTCCACAGAGAAAATATATTAGAAATCTTTGTTGATGAAGTCATATTGGAAAATGAACTTGATATAAAGGTGGATAAACAAGTTCAAAGCCATCTATTTTCTAAGAATAGACTCGAGCCACTCTTTAAAAAGATAGGCTCCTTTGAAGTTGAAGAAGCTGTAGAGCATAATCTAGAAGGTTGCGCCTATGATTCACGCCTTGAAATAGGCTGTAAAAGATGTGTGAGTGTCTGTAATGTCTCAGCTTTAGAGGTAGGAAGCAAGGGAATAACGATTAACCAAGCCCTATGTTTGGAATGTGGAGAGTGTGTGTCAACATGCCCCACTGGGGCAATGGCCTATCAGCGTTTTCCAGACAAGGTATTTTTAAAATACTTTTCTGATCTTTGCCTACCTAAAGGGACCACAGTAGTCATTGGGAGAGAAAAAGAGCTAAAGAATTTTTGGTGGCACTCGTTTAATAAACGCTATAGGGGGGTATTTTTCTTAGAACATCCACAACCAGGTGCCATTTCATCTATACATCTCTTATGGCTTTTAGCCATTGGAGCAAGCCGCGTAATCATCGTTGAGGCAGATAAATACAAGGAGAAAACCGTTATCAACAAGGCAGCTTTCGTAAATAGTGCAACAAAGGATCTTTTAGGTCTTCAAGATGATTTTGTTTCCACTTGTACCGTAAAGGAGCTTGAGCAAGAGTTGGATGGCAAAAATCCATCAATAAGCTTTCAGGAAGACATCTTTTTCCACCATCTGGAAACCGAGCTAAAAAACAGACAAAAGGCCACCAGTAAGTTGTTGTGGCTTCTTGCAAAAAGGTCCCCAAAACCTGTCCAACTACCATTTACCATAAAAAGTAACGACTTTGCCCAGATAACGGTAAACGATACCTGTACTCTTTGTCTTGCATGCTTGAATGTGTGTTCTCCAAATGCACTCATGGCAAAAGAAGAGGAGGGTGTAAGGCTAATTTTTGATTCGTACTTGTGTATAAATTGTAAGGCATGTGAAGAAGTATGTCCTGAAGATGCCATCAGTCTTACACCAGGATTGGTTATAGATCGTGATTTTCCTTCTGAAAAAATCCTTGCAGAAGATGAACCAATGAGATGTAAAAGATGCGGTAAGGCCTTTGGTAACAAAAAGAGCTTTGATCGTGCCATGGAGATTCTAACTCAATCTGGCCGCTACTTAGAAAAGGAACTGAGTGTACTTTATCTATGCGAAGAGTGTAGGGCAGTTGTTATGTTGGAAGATATCTTGAAATAAGTTAGGAAATAGTATGGATTTTGAAAGACACGAAACAAATAGTGCACGCCTTATTCTTTATGCATTCATACGTTCTGCATTTGATTCACCTCCTAATCAGGAAAAGTTTGACTATTGGCTTAGTCTATTAAGTTCGCTATATGGCGGAACAGGATTGTCTGAGCTTGATGATGCAATTATACAACTAAAATCTGCATTGGAACAAAATGGATTAATTTCTTGCCAGAATGAATACTATGAACTGTTTGAAAACCCTTTTAGTAGTCTTGCTATTCATCTTTACGCATCATACTACATTGACGGAAAAATTATGGGCCCAAGCCTTGTAAAACTTAGGCAGTTGCTCTATAACCTTAACATAGGAAAAGTAAAAAATTTTAACGAGTCTGAGGATCACCTGGTATTTCTGATAGATTTGATGATGTTTCTGATCCAGAGGGGGAATCAGGACTCAAATAGGTCATTAAAGGCTCAAAAGGAAATAATAGAGGATTATTTAAGGCCTATTATAGAAGGGGCTAACCGGGTTATAAAAAATTACGATGATTTTTTGATTTATAAATCCTTCTTCAAGATTGCCAGGTCATTTCTCAGTTTAGAACAATGTCTGTTCCCCTCAGACTGACCAGTCAACACAAGGAGGGAGTCATGAAAAATAAAAACGTTGCAGACAATACAAGGCGTTCCTTAATAAAGGGGTTCTTTATTGCAGGTGCAGCCGCCTTGGCAGGAACTGCAACTGCTGAGCAAAAAGCGTACGATTCAAAAAAGTCTGTCAACAATATGGACGACCAGGAAATCCTTTACAGGGAGACGGAAGAGTTCAGGTCATATTACAATTCCCTTTTGGACTGATTAACAAAGGAGGTTTTACATGGCTTCCAGAAAGATAGTCAAGAAGGCAAGTGAAGGTAACTCGCACTTGGTCTCTACCAAGACGTTCACCATAAATCCAAAACTTGCCAGGCGTTCTTTTATGAAGATTGCTGCTGCTACCGCTGCGGTAGCAGGCATGAGTTTTGGCCCCAAGGTAGTTAGGGAGCTAAAGGCAGAAGAGAAAAAAGAGGCATACCCTGGCTCCAAGCTAGTTCGTACAGTTTGTACCCACTGCGCTGTAGGGTGTGGAATAAAAGCAGAGGTACAAAATGGTGTGTGGGTAAGGCAAGAGGTGGCTTCAGATCATCCTGTCTCACGTGGCGGCCACTGCTGCAAAGGAGCTGGTGCAATCGATATGGTAACCAGTGAAAAACGCCTTACCTCTCCAATGAAAAAGGTCAACGGTAAGTGGCAAAAGATCTCATGGAAACAGGCATTGGATGAGGTTTGCTCAAAACTCATGGAGATTCGGGACAAGGATGGCCCAGATGCAGTTCACTGGAACGGCAGTGCCAAGGTCTCCAACGAGATGGCGTATCTCCAAAGAAAACTTGCTGCCTTTTGGGGCACAAATAACATAGATCACCAGGCCCGAATATGACACTCCACCACGGTGGCAGGTGTCGCCAACACATGGGGTTACGGGGCAATGACCAACAGCATGAACGACATACGTCATTCCAAGTTGGTCTTTATGATAGGATCAAACGCTGCCGAGGCGCATCCTGTAGCGTTACAACACATCCTTTATGCAAAAGAGGTCAATAATGCACCCTTGATTGTTGTTGACCCTCGTTTTACAAAACTTGCTGCTAAGGCAACGGACTATGTACGCATAAGGCCAGGCACAGATACAGCCTTTGTCATGGGGCTTGTAAACGAGATCGTTTCAAATGGCTGGCATGATAAAGACTTTATACAGAAACGTGTGGCTGGTTTCCCAGAAATGGTTGAATATGCCAAACATTATACCCCTGAAGTGGTAGAGGATATCACAGGAATTCCAGCCTCTGAGGTGAAACGCATAGCAAAACTTCTTGCCACCCACAGGCCAGGAACAGTGGTCTGGTGCATGGGAGCAACACAGCACTCTATTGGCTCTAGTAACACCAGGGCCCTTTGCATCTTGCAGCTTGTTTTAGGAAACATGGGAGTTTCTGGTGGGGGAACCAACATATTCCGCGGCCACGACAATGTTCAGGGCGCTACCGATATGTGCGTGCTCTCTCATTCACTTCCTGCCTACTACGGCATAAAGGACGGTTCCTGGAAACACTGGTGTAGGGTTTGGGGAGTTGACTATGAATGGATGAAATCCCGCTTCCATTCAAAGGAATATATGAACAAAAAGGGCTTTACCCTGGCACGCTGGTATCAGGGCGTCATACAGGAGGACAAGATAAGCCAGTACACCCCCATTAAAGCAGTTGTATTTTGGGGATGTGCATCAAATTCCCAGAGCCAGTATCATAAGTTAAAAAAGGCCCTTGATAAGCTGGATCTCGTGGTGATAATCGATCCTTTCCCAACGATGACGGCAGCAGCTTGTGAGAAGGACAATGTCTATCTTCTTCCTTCATCCAGCCAGTATGAGACTGAGGGAAGCGTCACATCCAGCTCCAGACAGATACAGTGGCGTTTCAAAGTGGTAGATCCAGTTCATGATTCCAAGGATGACTATTGGATAATGGACGAGATGGTTAAGCGTTTTGGCTTCCACGACAAATTCTACAAAAATATAAAGAAGATCCCTGAAGACATTACAAAGGAACTTTGTAGTGGTTCCCTCACCATTGGCTATAATGGTGCATTGCCAGACAGGATAAAGAAACATACCCTACACTGGGAGACCTTTGACGTGGATACCCTCCAGGCAAAAGGTGGCCCATGTGATGGTGAATATTATGGACTGCCATGGCCATGTTGGACTGAGACACACCCTGGCACACCAATCCTTTACGACATCTCAAAACCTGTAGCCAAAGGCGGCCTACCCTTCAGAGCCCGTTTTGGTACAGAACACACTTACTGGAATGGAAGAAAAGAAAATCTGCTGGCAGCCCAAGGTGTCTATAACCCAGGTAGTGAGGTAAAAGGTGGATACCCTGAATTTAAAGATGTTGTGCCAGGTACCAATTGGAAGACAGATCTCTCGCAAAAGACAATAAAGGTGGCCATATCTAAGGGGATGGCTCCTTTTGGAAATGCAAGGGCCAGGTGCGTATGCTGGAATTTCCCAGACCAGGTACCTATCCACAGAGAGCCCATCCACTCTCCAAGGCCAGATCTAATTGCCAAATATCCTACCTATCCTGACAAAGAGGAACAGTACCGGGTCTATACAAAGTTCAAAAGCGAACAAAAGCCAGATTTGGTAAAGAAGTTCCCGTACATTCTCATTACAGGCAGGATGGTTGAGCACATGGGAGGTGGAGCAGAAACTAGGTCAAACAAGTATCTGGCAGAGCTTGCCTCTCAGATGTATGCAGAGATAAATATCCGTCTTGCCAACAACCTTGGCATTAGGGACGGGGACATGATG
>JAMOUE010000195.1 GCA_027068235.1 Deltaproteobacteria bacterium
TAAAAATTGTGCAATTCTTCCTGCAAAGAAAAAGGCCATTTCATCAATGTCTTTGGGCTTTGTGTAAAAGGCAGGCATAGCTGGGAAGATGATGCCACCTGCACGGGAAAGCATAAGCATATTGTGTAGGTGTATTTCATTTAAGGGGGTTTCTCTTATTGCAACAATTAAAGGTCTTCGCTCTTTCAAAAAACAATCTGCTGCCCTGTGTATCAAATTTCTACTTATACCGTTTGCGATTGCACCTAAAGTGCCCATACTACAAGGAAGGATAACCATTGCGTCAAACTTGCTGGAACCACTGGCAGGTTCAGACCAGAATCTTGTTGTATTGTAGATTGATGTTGCAAGATTGTTTAGGAGTTCTAATTTGTCCTTTCCAATTTCAAATTCAGTCACCTCTAGCCCTGTGTCCGAAAACATAAGGTGTAGCTCACACTCTAACTCCTTTAGGATTTGTGCAAATTTGAAAGCGTATAATGAACCACTAGCACCTGTGATAGCCAAAACAATTCGTCTCATTTTCTTCCAATTCGTCTATGTTTATGGCTTAGATTAGCCCAAGTCTTGACAACAATCTATCAACCTTTTTCTCTACCTCTTGTTCCATTTTCATGGTTGGAGGCCACGTTCTTTTAAGCCCCTCTTTTCTGTCTTTTCTTGTGCAATCAATTCCCATTTTGCTGCCATAGGATGGTACTGGTGAAGCAGGATTTAAGGAATCTACTGGCCCATCCACAAATATAATATCGCGCTTAGGGTCTATGTTGTTTCCAAGTCTCCATATAACCTCTGAGAGACATTGAACATTTACGTCTTCATCAAAGATACATATAATCTTTCGAAGCATCATCCATTCCGTATTCCATAGGGCATTAATCACTTCTTTTGCATGTCCAGGATACTTCTTGCGTATTGAAATAAAAGCCATGTTATTAAAGATTCCTTCAATAGGCATATTGATGTCAACTACTTCTGGAAACGTCTTTTTTAAGATAGGCAGGAAGAGCCGTTCCGTAGCCTTTGCCCAAAAGCAGTCTTCCTGAGGGGGCTGCCCGACGACTGTAGCTGGATAGATAGCGTCTTTTCTCATTGTCAAACATGTGACATGGAAAACGGGATATTCTTCTGCAGGGGAATAGTAGCCTGTATGGTTTCCAAAAGGGCCTTCTAGTCTCCTTGAACCACAACGCACATATCCTTCAAGGATTATTTGTGAAGAAGCTGGCACCTCCATATTAATGGTTTTACACTTTACTAGCTCTATGGGAGCACGCCTAAGAAAACTAGCGAAAAGTATTTCATCAATGTCGTATGGAAGTGGAGCTGTAGCGGCGTATGTTAAGGCCGGTTCAGGCCCTATGGCGACAGCCACCTCTAGATCCTTGCCAAGCCTTTCTGCAATTTGGAAGTGTTTGGCTCCTCCGGTGTTAGGGCGCCAGTGCATGCCTGTGGTTTTTTTGTCATATATTTGCATTCTATACATACCAACATTTCGCTCTCCCGATTCGGGATTTTTGGTTAAGACCACAGGCAGAGTAATGGCCTGACCACCATCTTCTGGCCAGCATTTCAAAATAGGTATGGCGTAAAGATCTATTTCGTCATCGTAAAAAGTAAGCTCCTGACAAGGGGCGTTTGTAACGGTTGTAGGTGTTGAGTTTGCTATCCTTTGGCGGATACTTTCAGGGATTTTTTGAGAGGGAGAGTTGGGGGTTTTGGTCTCTATGAATTTGGCAACGTCTTCACCAAGTTGATCCAGGTCTGAAGTATCAAGGGCAAGTGCAATACGTTGTGGCGAGCCAAAGGTATTTGTTATTACAGGTAAGTGATGGCCTGGGATATTTTTGAATATAAGGGCTGGGCCTTGTCTGCGGGACACCCTTTGTGTGAACTCTGCTATTTCGAGTAAGTGGCTCACAGGTTCATTAATTCTTTTTATTTGATCGTGATTCTCTAAACATTTTATAAATTCTTGAAGGTCCTTATATGGCATCTATCCATTACTCCGTTAACAGGTTCTTGGAGGTTGTTATCTTTCATTAGTAAGAAAGGAGCCTTTCACACCATAAGTCTAGTTATAGTTAGGTGAAGGCGGTTGCAAATCCTTTCTTAAAAGGTAGTTGAATCAGTCCTCATGAAAAAGAGATTTTTTTGATAAAAGGTGTATGGGTTGACTTGTTGACTGATTGCAATCATTATGGTAATAAGACACGGCTTGTGGGGCTGTAGCTCAGTTGGGAGAGCGCGTGAATGGCATTCACGAGGTCAGCGGTTCGATCCCGCTCAGCTCCACCATCCCCTTTGAAAAAAACAGGAGTGGCCTTGAAAAGGTTTTTTCTGTTTTAAACCCCTGCTTGCTATGGCCTTCTTCTTCTAGGGCAGGGGTTTATTTTCGTGGAGGTCTATTTGTCAAAACCTGTTCCTCAAAAAGAAGAGCAACTCCTTAACTTCAAAAGGCAAGAACTTGCCTTGAAAGTAGCCAAGGAGATCATGGTCAAATTTATTGAGATTGGGCGGGTTACGCCCAGCTCTTTTCAGGAAACCTTTCGCTCTGTTCATTCGGAGATAAAAAGGGGCTTAAATCTAAAGGATTAAGGTCGATTTTTTTTCAATCAAATTCTTGGTAAAGCTTTTTCTTTTGGTCGTCGTGTTTGTTCTATGGCGGTAAAAATATTTTTGTTGGAAAAGAGCGATGTGCTTCCTTGACTTTTGTGAAATTTAGTGATATTTTTCACTTATCGTTTCGTATTATAAGGTTATGATTTGATATATTCAAAATGAATATATTTATTTATATATCTGTTTAGAGTTAAATAATTGATGTTTGCTTGATTAACGTGCTTGTACATGTTATTGGTTTAACTAACATTTAGTCCGTAGGGCCCTATATTTGTGAGAGGAGGTAATGCATGATGAGCGGTTTCGAAACCATCGTCATGTATCTTGGGATGTCGTTGCTGGTGATTCTGGCGATGCTTGGTGCTTCCGCCCTTCTGGGGCCCTCTAGGCCATCTCCACAAAAGGCAACCACCTTTGAGTGTGGTGTCCCGCTTCTAGATCCAAGCCATAAAAGGTATTCTGTTAAATATTACTTGGTCGCTGTGCTTTTTCTGATTTTTGATCTCGAAACAGTACTTCTTTATCCTTTGGCCGTTCAGTATAAGGCACTTGCTACATTGGGATGGGGGATCTTTTTTGAGATTTTTATCTTTGTGTTTGTCCTTTTGGTGGGTCTTCTTTATGCCATTAAAAAGGGTGCTATAGACTGGTAAACAGGTAGATAGTTATGAAATTTCAGGCTATTCAGGGAGAGGGCTGGCTACTTACCAAGGCAGAGCAACTAATAAACTGGGGGAGAAGCAGATCTCCTTGGCCGTTTCCTTACGGAACCGCTTGTTGTGGTATTGAACTCATGTGTGCCCTCGCATCGAGTTATGACATGGCTCGTTTTGGGGCCGAGCGCGTGGCCTTTACTCCAAGACAGTGTGATGTGTTGATAGAGGCAGGTACTATCACCAAGAAGATGGTGCCTGTATTAAAACGGATATATGATCAAATGGCAGAGCCCAAGTGGGTGATTGCAGTGGGAGCTTGTGCCTGCACAGGAGGGGTATTCAGGACCTATTCTACGCATCAAGGAATAGGCTCAATCATTCCTGTTGATGTCTATGTTCCAGGATGTCCGCCAAGGCCAGAAGGTATCCTCTATGCCCTTTTGAAGCTTATAGACAAGATTGAGGCAGATCATCCTCTTTACAAGCAACGTCCAAAAATAGTGGAGGCGTTGGAGGCAGGCAATGAACCTTAAGGAAAGAGTAAAAGATATTCTCGGAGATGACCTACTGGTGATGGCCGAGTTTAGAGGTGATTTATGCATAGAGGTTCCTTCCAAAAGGCTCACCCAGGTTCTTGCTAGGTTAAAGGAAGAGGGTGGTTTTGATTTTTTGAGTGATATCATAGGGATTGATAATATAGATCTGTATGTGAAAAAGGCTAAGAAGGGGAAAAAAGAAGCTGATGAGAAGGAGGATGTTGTGGATATAGGTCCGCCGCCTCCCAGGTTTGAAGTCATTTATCTTTTGCTGTCCCTTTCGACCAATGAAAGACTTCAGGTGAAGGTATCTGTGCCTGAGGATAATCTAGAGCTTCCAAGCATAACTTCTATCTGGAGGGCTGCCAACTGGCCTGAGCGTGAGGTGTATGACATGTTTGGCATCCGCTTCAAGGGACATCCAAATCTTAGAAGGCTGCTTATGTGGGATGAGTTTCAGGATCATCCCCTTCGTAAGGACTATCCTTTGGAGGGTAAGGGAGAAGAACGACATTTAGACTACGACGTGGCTTAGTAGCTTAGTAGTTTGTAAGGTCCGCAGCCTGGATGCGCAAAGTTGTGGCAGGCTGCCCAGAGTATCTTTCACTCTGAGGTGAGGGAGGGAACAGCGTGACCAAAAAATTCGAGACCATCTGTATTACTACAGGTCCCACAGAATACAGCGATTATGTTACCCTAAACATTGGTCCAATCCATCCGGCAATGCATGGAACCCTTCGGGTAATAACCAAGACCGATGGTGAAACCATAATCAGTGCTAAGCCGGAGATAGGTTATCTCCACAGAGGAGTTGAAAAGCTTGGGGAAAATCTAACATATACCCAGTTTCTTCCTATAACTGATAGGCTCAACTACTGCTCGGCGATTTGCAACAACGTAGCCTATGAGATGGCAGTAGAAAAACTTCTGGGAATAGAGGCCCCGCCAAAGGCCCAGCTTATTCGCATGATAATGATGGAGCTTGCCCGTATTGCCGATCACCAGGTTTGTGTAGGCATCCTTGGTGTGGATCTTGGGGCACTTACCCCATTCTTTTACTTGATTCTCCAGCGCGAAGAGATATACGAGATATTTGAGTGGCATCACGGCGCCCGTTTGACCAATTCTATGGGTGCTATTGGTGGTGTGGAAGCAGATCTCCCTGATAGGTTCCATGAAAAATGGCCTAAATTGAGAGACAGTATAAGAAAGGCCAATGACGAGACTGACAAACTCCTGACTCACAATAGGATATGGATGGATCGTACAATTGGTGTAAATGCCTTTTGTGGAGACGATGCCTTGGACTGGGGTTTTACTGGGCCAATGCTCAGGGCTTGTGGAGTGAGGAGAGATCTGCGCAAGGACGAGCCATATCTAATGTACGACAAGGTCGATTTTGACGTACCAGTAGGCAAACATGGCGATGTCTTTGATAGGTATATGGTCAGGATGTTGGAGATGGAGGAATCTATAAAGATAATTGATCAGGCGTATGAGCTTTACAAGGATTTCCCTGAAGATGCTCCATTAATGAAAAAGGTCCCCAAGATAATAAAGCCCCCAGAAGGCCAAATTTATCATGCAATAGAGTCTCCCAATGGAGAACTGGGATTTTTTATAAAAAGTGATGGTTCTGACAAGCCGTACAGGATCAAGATTCGCCCACCTTGTTTTATGGTCTATCAGGCCTTTGAAGATTTGGTCAAGGGCGAGATGATTTCTGATCTGATTGCCTGTCTCAGTAGTATCAATGTTATTGCTGGTGAGCTAGACAGGTAGAGGAGGGGCCATTCCATGGCAGACTGGCAGATTGATTTGATTAAGGTTGTGTTTATTTGGACGTGGGCCTTGCTCATAGCTGTTGTTATGACTTGGGTTGAGCGCCGTGCCTCTGCAATGATGCAAGACAGGGTTGGACCCAACAGGGCAGGACCATTTGGCCTTCTTCAGCCCCTGGCAGACGGAATTAAACTTTTTACAAAAGAAGATATTATTCCTAAACGTGCCAGAAAGATACTTTTCATTTTGGGGCCACCACTTTTTGCGATTCCAGCCTTTTCTACCTATGCAGTTGTTCCCTTTGGTGACAAGATTGTAATAGGTGGAAAAGAGATCATCCTTCAGGTATCTGACGTAAATATTGGTTTTCTCTACATATTGGCCTTAAGTGCCATTGCTGTTTATGGAATGGTGATTGGCGGTTGGGCATCTAATAGTAAATATTCTATTCTTGGTGGTTTGAGGGCAACTGCCCAGCTCATTTCATATGAGATACCAATGGGCCTTGCTCTACTAACCATAGTCCTGCTCTACGGCACCTTTAGCCTTAGGGAGATAGTGTTACAACAACAAGGCACCTTTCTTGGCGTTTTACCTAACTGGGGTTTTTTCAAACAGCCTTTGGGATTCATCATCTTTTTAGTGGCTGCATATGCAGAGGCTAATAGGGTCCCTTTTGATCTGCCAGAGTGTGAAAGCGAATTGGTAACTGGTTATCACACTGAGTATGGCTCTATGCGTCTAGGCCTATATCTTTTTGGTGAATATGTAAATCTTGGAACCCTTGCAGCCGTTACAGTTAGTCTGTTTTTTGGAGGATGGGGGCTTCCATATATTGATATGAGTAAATTCTTGGGCCCCATCTCCTATGGTATTGCCTCTTTTTTGGTGTTTTTTGTTAAACAAGCCTTTTTCCTTTTTCTGTTTGTATGGGTTCGCTGGACAGTACCACGTTTCAGGTATGATCAGCTTATGGGCCTCGGGTGGAAGGCCTTAATCCCACTTGGTCTCATAAATCTGTTTATTACAGCCCTGCTGGTTCAATTAACTGTTTAAGTGGAGTTGCATGAGATGGTCAGAAGACCTGTAGTAAAAAAAGAGTATTCCTTGGGAGAAAGGGTTTATCTGGTCGAGATAGCTAAGGGGTTAGGCCTTACATGGAAACATTTCGTCTTTAATGTGAAGGCCTCCTTTAGAAAAGGACCTCATACTGTTCCAACCTGTTGGCAATATCCTGAAGATAGACGCGAGATTGCTCCTATTTTCAGAGGGGCACACATGCTGCAACTGAATGATAAGGGTCAAGAACTTTGTGTGGGATGTGGCATGTGCGCCAGGGCCTGCCCTGCCAAATGTATCACTGTTAAAAGGGGTAAGCCTGCCAAGGGAGAAGAGGACAAATATGCAGGCAAGACCATGTGTGTTTCCTTTGAGATAGATATTCTAAGATGTATCTTTTGTGGTTTGTGTGAGAAGTCGTGTCCAAAAAATGCGTTGGTCTTGGGACAGGATTACGAACTGGCTGATTATGAGCCAGAGCATTGTATCTATGACAAAGACAGACTTATTGCCAATTTCCACAGGGCCAGATCAGAGGGGCTTTTAAAACCACCTCCAGTACCAATACCTGTAGAGGCTCCACCTGCAAAGAAAAAGATTGCACAGAAAGGTGATGAGAAAAAGGGTTCTTCAGGAAAGGCTTCTGTAAAAGGTGGCAAAAAATCAGCCTCTAATAGAAAAGGAGAGGCCTAAACAGACATGAACAGTAATTTTGAGCATTAATAACAAAAGGTGATGTCATGGATTATTACTTCATAATCTTTGCCATAATGGCGGTAGGGGCTGGGATTTTTACCATTACCGCAAAGGATGCCCTCCCAAGCGCCTTGGGGCTCCTGACTGTCTTTGTGGCCCTTGCAGCCCTTTATCTCCACCTTCATGCACCGCTTATAGCCATTTTCCAGATCTCCATCTATGCAGGAGCCATACTGGTTTTAGTGGTTTTTGTCATAATGTTGCTCATAACGCCAGATGAAAAGCTAGGAACGCCGCAAAAAAATATTTCTTATAGGACGTTGGGGGCAATACTAGGTGCATATCTGATTGTTCTTCTTGTCATAGGCATAAAAGGGATAGAGCAATTAATGGTGCACCGGGGGCTTCCTGATGACTTTGGCCATCCATCACAAATAGGTACCCTTTTTTTCAAAAAATATATTTTGCACTTTGAGATGGCTTCGGTGCTGCTTCTTGTTGCCCTTATAGCAGCGATATATCTGGCAAAGAAAAAAGTTTAGGATGAAGTCATGGCGGGAATAAACCATTACACTATTTTGGCGTGCATCCTCTTCGGTTTGGGTGTGATAGGATTTCTCACAAGAAGAAACACCCTGATTCTTTTCATGTCGGTTGAGCTCATGCTCAACTCTATAAACCTGTTGCTGGTTGCATTTTCTGCCACCCGTGCGGATATGGGAGGGCAGGTCATGGTGCTTTTCATATTTGCCGTAGCAGCGGCAGAGGTGGCGGTGGGTCTTGCAATACTGATTTGTCTTTTCAAGCACGTTAGATCAGTTGATGTAAACAGGTTTAATCTTCTCAAATGGTAGTAGGAGTGGCCTTTCATTAATAGGAGATATAGGAGAGGAGAAGTTTTCAGTTATGGATAGTTATATATTTCTCATACCGCTTTTTCCCTTGGTCGGTTTTTTGATAAACGGGCTTTTTGGTAAAAGGCTCGGCAAGGGTATTATCTCCTTTATTGGATGCATGGCAGTTGGTTTCTCCTTTCTAATAGCACTTTTTATCTGGAAAGACCTTCTAAGCTTGGAGCCAGAACATAGGGTCCTTAGCCAGACCCTTTGGGAGTGGATAAGTGTTGGAGGGTTAAAGGTAGACGTAAGCTTCATGATTGACCCTCTGTCTATGCTTATGATTCTCATTGTTACAGGGGTCGGTTTTCTGATTCATGTTTATAGCACGGGCTATATGTATGAGGATGAGTCTTATTGGCGCTACTTCGCATATCTTAACATGTTCGTCTTTTTCATGGCCATTTTGGTGCTTGGAGGAAATTACCTGGTCATGTTTGTAGGCTGGGAGGGGGTTGGACTTGCTTCATATCTTCTCATTGGCTTTTGGTATCAGGAAATAGATAATGCAGTGGCTGGGAAAAAGGCCTTTGTTGTAAACAGGATAGGAGATTTTGGTTTTGTCCTTGGCATATTTCTCATGTTTTGGACCTTTGGGTCCGTCTCATATCAAGATGTATTTCCAAAGGCCCTAGAGCTTTTTAGCAGCGGTGGCCTGGCGCTTAATTCGCCTGTTATTGTAGCCATTTGCCTACTTCTCTTTGTGGGGGCCACTGGTAAATCGGCTCAGATTCCACTTTATATCTGGTTACCAGACGCAATGGCTGGCCCGACTCCAGTGTCGGCACTTATCCATGCTGCAACAATGGTTACAGCAGGTGTCTATATGGTGGCAAGAACCAATGTGTTATACACCTTGGCCCCTACAGCCTTGCTCGTTGTGGCATCTATTGGAGCAGTCACTGCCTTTTTCGCAGCCACCATGGGCGTGGTGCAAAACGATATCAAAAAGGTCTTGGCCTACTCTACAGTGAGCCAGCTTGGTTACATGTTCATAGGTGTGGGTGTTACAGCCTATTGGGCTGGAGTCTTCCATCTCATGACCCATGCCTTTTTCAAGGCTTGTCTCTTTCTGTGCTCCGGCTCGGTAATACATGCCATGGGTGGAGATCAGGATATGAGAAATATGGGTGGTCTGGCCAAGAAGATGCCTATTACCTATATCACGATGCTTGTTGCTACCCTTGCAATTGCTGGTCTGCCGCCATTTGCCGGTTTTTTCAGTAAGGATGAAATCCTTGGTAAGGCCTTCTCATTCGTTTACCATCCCTTTGCAGGAAAGATCATCTGGGTTGTGGGGACAATAGGTGCTGGTATTACAGCGTTTTACATGTTCAGG
>JAMOUE010000196.1 GCA_027068235.1 Deltaproteobacteria bacterium
TCTGTTGAAGAGAAGGTTTTGAGCCTTCAAAAGAAAAAGCAGGAGATCGTTGGCTCCATATTGAGCGGAAGCCGTAACCTACTAACAGACCTTACAGCAAAGGATTTAGAGATCCTTTTTTCATAAGAGGCTTGCATGAGGTGCCTGAGATAACAGCAATCACTTTGTCATCTCTTTTACGCTCCCAGTAATATTAAGTCTAAAAGTAAGGCGACCTCAAAGTACCTGTTTAACTGTCAAAAATTAGAAACACTTTATCTTTTTGAATTTGAGATTTTTGCAGTAAGATACTTATGATAAGTACCTAAATGAAGAAGATATTTAGTAATGATCTCTAAAGAGGAGGCCATATGAAGAGATCTCATTTGATAGTGGCGGGGTTAGTAATTTGGTTAATGGGGCCTATTTGTTTGAAGGATGCAAATTCTGGTTTTTGGGATCAGGCCATAGACATTTACAAAAAGGCAAGTTCTGATGCTTCACAAGGTAGCAACGTATCAGACTCCACCCTGACCAATCAGGAGCTTATAAATGGATTTAAGCAGGCCCTGGATATTGGTGTAAAAAGGGCTGTCTCACTAGCCAGCCGGCCTGGTGGCTTTTTGGATAACCCTCAAATCCATATTCCCCTTCCTAGTAAGCTCCAGACAGGTGCCAACCTTTTAAGGAGGGTTGGCCTTGGCTCTCAGGTGGATGCCCTTGAAAGGTCCATGAATGTTGCAGCAGAAAAGGCATCGGTTGAGGCATTGCCAATCTTTACCAAGGCAATAACTGAGATGACCTTTGAAGATGCCAAAAAGTTGTGGAAAGGGGGCGATACCGCCATTACCGATTACTTTAAGGCAAAGACCTTTGATGCCTTGTATAAAAAATTTAGGCCAACAGTCCATGAAACCATGGCACAAGTGGGAGTAGTTCAGGCTTATAACAACCTGTTAAGTAACTCGGTGGCCAAAATGGCCATTGCCAACACAGACCTTGACCTTGATAACTATGTAACCAGAAAGAGCCTTGATGGACTTTTTGTCCTGCTGGCCCAAGAAGAAAAAGAGATTAGAAAAGATCCTGCAGCCAGGACTACTGCGCTACTAAAAAAGGTCTTTGGCTACTAAATCTTTGCTGGCATATTGAAACCGTTTTGGCATCTATGGTGATGGCTATGTGAAGCAGCGCCCTTCAAGGTTAAACTAGCACAGATGGTAATACAAAAGCAGGGAGCTGCTTCACCAAAATACAAAAAAAACAAAATCTAAGTCTCTTAACTACAACTGCTCTACAGCTATACGTTTTTCTAGCTGATATTCCTGCCCTGGCTCCAAAACCACTTTATCTTCCTGGGTATTGGCAACCTCTATACAAACCATATTTCGAAAGCCGTCATCAGGAAAGTCTGCCATCTTTTTTGCCTTGTCTTCCCAGGGGTTCCAAACCACTGTGGAATTACTGCCATTTTTATCTATTACAATCGCCCTACCAAGACGCCTATCAACCAGACGGCATGAACCATCGTGCCGATATATCCTGTCGGTCTCAGAGTTTATTACAAGGGGTCCTTCCTGTACCCCCTCCTTTTCACCATTAACGAAATCAATATACTCTTTACCTTCAAGCCCTGTAATTTCAACCTGCTCAATATCTCCCACAAAAAAATAGCTGCGAAGGGCCTGGGTAATCTCAAAGGGGTTGTCGTCAACATTTTTCGTTACGAGACGGACTCTCAAAGACTTTGATACTTCAACAAAGAGCGTTAATTCAAACTTGTATGGCCATATCTTTAAAGACTCTTCCGAGTGAGTAAGCTTAAAGGAGGACAAGGTTACACCCTTTTCCAGTTCTGAAAACTCCTCCAATTCCCATGGCATTACCCTGGCAAAACCATGACGCGGTTTGCTTGCATCATGTGGATGAGCACCAAACCACGGCCAACACACCGGCATACCACCTCTAAGGGGTTCGCCTTTCTTGTAAACAGCCTTTTGGCTAATCCATATTATGGGTGGTTCCCCTACCCTATCAAATCCAAATATCTGAGCGCCATTTTGAGCAACCTTGACACTGGCATTGCAGTTTGAAACATCAAGATATGGAAAATCTACCGCCATAGATCTCAATCCTTTCCTTTTTGAAAAGACACACTATGCCTCAAAGGGCAGAAGGTAAAGAAAAATCTTCCAAACACCAGTAGTTATAGAAGTCCTTTCTTTTTCAAATAAATCTGTATTGCAGTAAGGGCCGCTGGTGTAACACCTGAGATACGGCTTGCCCGTCCAAGGGTATCTGGACGAACCCTGGAGAGCTTCTCTACTATTTCTTTTGAAAGGCCTGGAATCTTTGAAAAATCAATATCTTCTGGTAGTTTAACCTTTTCAAGTCTTTTGAACTTTGCCACATCTTCTTCTTGCCTTTTGATGTACCCCTGATACTTTGCCTCTATTTCCACCTGATCAGCTATCTCTGGCGTTGGCGCATCGATATCTGTAAAGCTGCAAAGTTCCTCAAGGCTGATCTCTGGCCTTTTTAAAAGATCCAAAGCACTTGTGCCCTGTTTAAGAGGTGATGAGCCTAGTGAGGCAAGCCACGAGTTGACATGATCAGATGGACTGATCCTGATTGATGAAAGTTTGTTGATAAAGGCGTCAAACTTGGCAAATCTGTCTTGAAACCTTTCCCACTGCTTGTCAGATACTAGGCCAATCTTTCTGCCAATAGGAGTGAGTCTTAACGCTGCATTGTCTTCCCTGAGTAGCAGCCTGTACTCTGCCCGGGAAGTAAACATCCTGTATGGCTCTTTTGTCCCCTTCGTAACCAGATCATCTATAAGCACACCTATGTAGGCCTGGCTCCTGTCGAGAATCAGAGGTTCTTCCCCCATTACACCCCTTGCCGCATTTATACCTGCCATAAGCCCCTGTGCCGCCGCCTCTTCGTAACCAGAAGTTCCATTAATCTGACCAGCAAAATAAAGTCCCCTGACCAGGCGGGTCTCAAGGCTCGGCCTTAGCTGTATGGGGTCGCAGTAGTCATACTCTATGGCATAGCCAGGTCTCAAGATCTTTGCATTCTCTAACCCCTTGATAGAGTGCACCATTTCTATTTGCACATCAATTGGCAGGCTTGTGGCTATACCGTTTGGATAGACCTCAACGGTTTTTATGCCTTCTGGCTCTAAAAAAATCTGGTGCCGGGGCCTATCCCGAAACCTAAAGACCTTATCTTCTATGGAAGGACAGTACCGTGCCCCTACCCCTTCAATAACGCCGGTAAACAACGGTGAGCGGTCAAGCCCCTTCAAGATGGCCTCATGGGTCCTTTCGTTGGTGTAGGTAATGAAACAAGGCCTTTGGGGCAGGGTTATCTCATCTGTCATGATAGAAAAATGAGGTGGAGGGTCATCTCCATCCTGACGCTCAAGACCACTATAATCTATACTCTGACCATGAAGCCTAGGAGTGGTTCCTGTTTTCAACCTTCCCATATCGAAACCAAGCTCTTTCAAACACATAGACAGCTTGTTTGAAGGAGGGTCGCCCAACCGTCCGGCAGGAAAATTCTTGAGCCCTATATGTATGAGTCCCCTCAAAAATGTGCCTGTGGTAACAATAACCTTTTGGCCATGAATCTCCTGCCCTATGGTAGTCTCCACTCCATAAATCCTGCCATCACGTACAAGGAGCCTTGCAACCATTGCCTGAATAACGTCCAGATTGGGCTGGGCCTCAATGACTTCTTTCATTCTGAGACGGTAAAGAAGCCTGTCCGACTGGGCACGCCTTGCCCTCACGGCTGGCCCTTTGGACATATTAAGACGCCTAAACTGAATACCGGTAGCGTCTGTATTGCGTGCCATTTCTCCACCAAGGGCATCTATCTCGCACACCAGATGCCCTTTTGCAAGGCCTCCAATTGCCGGATTGCAACTCATGGCAGCTATACAGTCAAGATTGATGGTCAAAAGACAGGTTTTAATACCAAGCCTTGAGGAGGCCAAGGCTGCCTCGCACCCTGCATGACCTGCCCCCACAACGATTACTCCAAAACTCTTTGGATAGATGGACACCTTTCTACTTTACCTCCTGCCAGTACGACTCCAGTTCTTCTATGTCCATATCCTTCATCTCAAGGCCTTTGCCTCTAATCTGTTCCTCCATTTGCTCAAACCTCTTCACAAACTTGGCAAGGGCCTTTTTCAAAACCTCTTCAGGATTCATATCGAGCTTTCTAGAAAGATTAGCTGCAGTGAATAAAAGATCGCCAAGCTCATCCTCAATAGCATCCTTATCTTTTGATTTCATTGCTGCTTCAAGCTCTGCCATCTCCTCTTTCAACTTTTCCAGCACCTCTTCTGGTTTATTCCAGTCAAACCCCACTCTTGATGCCCTTTCACCAAGCCTAAAGGCCCTTTGAAGTGCTGGTAGGGCAAGGGGCAGATTCCCAAGGCTACTCTTTTTCTTTCCCTTCTTTTCCTGCTCCTGTCCCTTTATTGCCTGCCAATTTGCCACAACATCCTTTGAATTCCTTACCTTCACATCACCAAATATGTGTGGATGGCGTCTTATCATCTTTTCCTTGATGGCAGAAAGGGAGTCCGACAGGGAAAACTCTCCCTTTTCATTGTAAAGATCTGCCAGAAAAAGGAGCAGGAAGAACAAATCACCAAGTTCTTCCTTAACCTCTTGAGAATCATCGGTATCAATGGCCTCATAAAGCTCATAGGCCTCTTCAATCATGTATTTTTTTATGGTATCCGGAGTCTGCTCCCTGTCCCAAGGGCAGCCATCAGGGGCTCTTAGACGTTTAAGTACCTGTAGAAGCTCGACAAAGATGGCCGCATCATCTGCAAAGTCCTCTTTTGGAAACCTTTCCTTTGGTGACAATTTCACACTTCTCCTTTTTTATATTTTCTGCTGTCTGTCATCACAATAGCAGACACTGGCTCCTTTATTTTTGCAATGCTCCATTGTATCTTCTTGCCCATAAAATAAAAACATCTGTGAAAACGAGGAACAAGACATGATTACCCTTTTGGACTATGGCGCAGGAAATGTTAGAAGCGTTGTAAATGCCCTGGAATGGCTTGGAGCCACAGTTAAACAGGTAGAACGGCCTGATGACATACTTGCAGCAGAAAAGCTGGTATTTCCTGGAGTTGGAAACTTCAAAAGCATGATGAACATCCTTGAAGGCAAAGGGCTTGTAGGGGCACTTAAAGAATACATAAATGCTGACAGGCCTTTTTTTGGCATATGCCTTGGTTTGCAGGCACTTTTTGAAGAAAGTGAAGAGGCTCCTGGAGTAAAAGGTCTTGGTATCTTCAAAGGGAAGGTGAAAAGATTTACAGGTCAGCTTGCCGTACCTCATATTGGATGGAACGGCCTTATCTTTGCAAAAACATCTAATATCTTTCAGGGAATAGATGGAGATGAAAAATTCTACTTTGTCCACTCCTACTACGTTGCCCCTGAAGATGGCTCTATCACGCTTACCCAAACGGATTATGGCTGCCGCTTTACCAGCAGCATTCAAAATGGCAGATGCATTGCGACACAGTTTCACCCGGAAAAAAGTGGTAGTAAGGGACTTAAAATTCTGGAAAATTTCCTTAAAGGTGATGAAAATAAAGGACTTCCACAAAAAAGTCCCCAAAAGACCAACCTTGCCAAGAGGATCATCGCCTGTCTGGATGTTCGTTCTAATGACCAGGGTGATCTGGTTGTCACCAAGGGAGATCAATACGATGTTAGAGAAAAGGGTGAGGTACGAAACCTTGGAAAGCCAGTAGAGCTTGCAGCACGCTACTACAAAGAAGGGGCCGACGAGATCACATTTCTAAATATTACCGCCTTTAGAGATTTCCCCTTAAAAGACATGCCTATGCTTGAAGTTTTGAAACGTACTTCAAAAGAGGTCTTTGTTCCCCTTACCATTGGCGGTGGTATCAGGGACTACACAGACAGGGATGGAAGATTCTATTCTGCCCTTCAGGTTGCTGCTGAGTACTTTCGGTCTGGCGCAGACAAGGTATCTATTGGAAGCGATGCGGTCTTAATAGTAGAAGAATATCTGAAAAGGGGCGAAGCAACTGGAGACAGTGCCATAGAGATGATATCAAAGGTATATGGGAATCAGGCAGTAGTCATTTCAATAGATCCAAGAAGGGTATATTGTGAAAGTCCCGACCAGGTAGATCATCATGTGATAGAAACTGACATTGCCGGCCCAAATGGAGAAAGATACTGCTGGTATCAGTGTACAATAAAGGGAGGCAGAGAAGGACGAGATGTGGATGCAGTTACCTTGGCAAAGGTGTGTGAAAAGCTTGGAGCTGGTGAGATACTCCTAAACTGCATAGATAGGGATGGGACCAACAGTGGCTTTGACATAGAACTTATAAAAAGCGTGAAAGAGGCAGTATCTATTCCAGTAATTGCATCCAGTGGCGCTGGCAGCCCTGAACACTTCCTTGAGGTCTTTAACAAAACAGGTGTTGAGGCAGCCCTTGCAGCAGGCATCTTTCACAGGAAGGAAGTAACAATCAAAGAGGTCAAGGATTATCTGGCACAACACTCTGTGGAGATAAGACCCATTTGAAATAAATTTTTACATTCTGCCATTCAATAAACCGATTAAAAGACAAAATATCCTACAGGAGAGACAAAGATGCTTAATATTCTCATAACTATTCTTGTCATAATAGCAGTGCTGGCCCTTTGGGCCGTTATGATATACAACCGCCTTGTAAAGCTAAGAAACCTGTGCAAAGAAGGCTGGAGCGGCATAGATGTTCAGCTCAAAAGAAGGGCCAACCTTATTCCCAATCTGCTTGAGACGGTAAAGGGGTACATGCGCCATGAAAAAGAGGTCTTCAAGCAGGTTACAGAGGCTCGTGCCAAGGCACTATCGGCGGGAAGCCCGGCAGAACGTGGGCAAGGCGAATCCATGCTGACTGCCAGTCTTAGAAGCCTCTTTGCCATTGCAGAAAACTATCCAGAACTAAAGGCAAACACCAATTTTCTGGAACTCCAGGCACAACTTGCCCAGATAGAGGATGCAATCCAAAAGGCTAGGCGCTATTACAACGCTACTGTAAGGGACCTTAACACCGCCATTGAAGTGTTTCCAAACAGCATCATTGCCAACATGTTCGGCTTTAAGAAAGAGGAATTCTTCGAGCTCACCGATCCTGAAGAAAGGTC
This sequence comes from Deltaproteobacteria bacterium, assembly GCA_027068235.1. Classification (GTDB taxonomy): domain Bacteria; phylum Desulfobacterota; class Dissulfuribacteria; order Dissulfuribacterales; family QOAL01; genus JAADCZ01. The sequence continues at coordinate 7,194 of JAMOUE010000196.1, forward strand.
TGTACCAAAGGTTACATTCTAACAAGGAGCATCTTAGCGATCATGGCAGAACAGCGCCTATGGGGAAGACTTGTCATTGTCTGTTCCATAATCATCACCTTTATCTTTGTCTCTATTTCCTGTAGTACGACCTTTGCTACTGATAATAGAGAGGAAATCACCCATTTCAACAGCAGGATTCTCATACAGCCATCGGGCGCTATTGTAGTTACTGAAACCATAACAGCAAACTGTCTTGGGCAGAGAATAAGGCACGGCATATACCGAGACCTTCCAATACGATACAAAAAGGGAGCTCTTTTTGCCTTTCACCCTCATTTCAAGATATTGGAAGTAAACATTGATGGCGTTAAGGCCCCTTATCACACCAAAGATAGAGGAAATGACATCAGGATTTACATAGGCTCCAAAGACAAATTCATCTCAAATGGCCTACACACCTTTGAATTGACCTATGAAATGAGCCGTATGGTCAGTTATTTCAAAGACTTTGATGAAATTTACTGGAATGTCACAGGGGACCAATGGGCCTTTCCCATTTTAAGGGCAACTGCAACTATTGTACTGCCCAAGCCCTCTAGATTTTTAAGATACGCATCCTACACTGGCCCAAAAGGCTCGAAAGAAAACATGGCCAAGGTCATTGAGGTTACCTCTAGACATATAACCTTTGAGACCACAAAACCTCTCTACCCACACGAAGGCTTCACAGTAGCAGCGGCCTGGCCTAAAGGAGTTGTCAAAGAACCTGGCATCTTGATGAAGATCCTTTACATGCTAAAAGACAACTTCTCTATCCTTTCTGGTGCCCTCTTATTACTGGGCGTATTTTTCTACTACCTATACGCATGGAACCAAGTTGGCAAAGACCCAGAACTTGGGCCAATTGTTCCAAGATTTGATCCTCCAAAAGGTATAGGGCCGTGTGCAGCAAGATTCATAAGACTTATGGGTTTTGATGACAAGGTATTTGCAACATCCGTGGTGGATCTGGGGGTAAGAGGGGCAATTGTAATAAAAAAAGATGGTAAAGGCTTCAAATTAGAGCTTACTGATAAACCAACAGATACAAAAAACTTACCAGATGGAGAAGATAAGGTCCTTTCCACCCTTTTCAGATCAAGGTCTGTTGTAAGGCTGGGCCAAGAGAACCACAGACTTATATCATCAGCCAAAGACAAGCTTAAAGAGGCGCTAAAGCGCAGGTATGAAAAGATATATTTTCTTACAAACAGTAACTATCTAATACCTGGTGCCGCACTTTCTATTATCGCCCTTGTGTTGCTGGCCCTTGGCGGCAAGGAGGTTATTCCATCACTTTTTATAACATTATGGCTTTCTGTCTGGACATTTTTCACCACATTTTTGATCATGACTGGAGCCAAGGGGCTTAAAGGATTTTTCAAGATATCATGGAGACAAAAGGCTGCTGCCATAAGAAACTTCATATTTTCTATGTTCTTTTCTGTGGGCCTGGCTGTTGGTGGCTCCTTTTACTATATGATGATCGGCCCTGTAAGCCTTGCCATCTTTGTACTCCTTATCATTGTAAATATGGTTTTCTATCAGTTGATGAAGGCGCCAACCATGAAAGGAGCAAAGCTTCTTTCAGAGCTTGAAGGGTTCAGGATGTTTCTTGAGACAGCAGAGGCTCCAAGACTTGAAGCATTAACTCCGCCAGACAAGGCACCTGAATTATTTGAGCGCTACCTTCCTTGGGCAATGGCTCTTGATGTCGAAAACCAGTGGGCAGAAAGGTTTCAGGCCTATCTCAAAACCATTGGTCAACAACAAGCCTATTATGGTCCAACTTGGTACCATGGCAGCTATCATTCACTTTCTGCACTTTCCTCAGATATTGGTACAGGGCTATACTCTGCCATAGCAAGCGCTTCTATCTCCACTTCATCAGGTTCAGGAGGTGGTGGATTCTCAGGAGGCGGTGGAGGTGGAGGCGGCGGAGGCGGCTGGTAGACGCTTTCTCGGCCGTTATCTTGTGTACGCCCAGCATGGGCAAGACCGAATAAGTAAGATCAAATATAAGAGCGCTCCAAGCATAGACGGAGTGAACATAAGCCAGTTTCCAGCATTTCTTCATAAAAGCAGGACCCACCAGTAAAACTGGTGGTTTAGATTTCTATTAATAAAGCCAGGAAAGTTGCTTTTATTCAGGCCGCCTTCCCCAACCCTTTCATTAATGTTCAGGAAGGTTTTCTAAATTTCTTTTCGGCCTAAACTTGAAATAGCTAAAAATCAAAAGAAGATAAACTGTCATGAATAACAGAGGTAGAGAAATGCCGCTTACCCCCTTCACTGCACTTGGAAACGTTATGACAAATACTGCACCTGTTTCCTCTTTAAGGCGGACAACGGCAGGAATATGATCTAACC
>JAMOUE010000197.1 GCA_027068235.1 Deltaproteobacteria bacterium
ATTAACGTAACAAGGTCTGCGCCAAGTTGGTTTCTTAAAGTTGGTACATTGGAAAAAACACCACTCGCATTTGTTAAACTATCAAGTGCATCAGAAATATTGCTGTCATCAGGATAGTTGACTAGTTGTGTACCAGCTATGTGTAATGTCAGATCAATATTGCTGTCTTCGTAGGCTTGGTTGGCAAGTTCAACCAGCATATTGAGATAAGTATCAAGAGCATCACCAGGATACTTACTTGCCATGCCTGGTGTATAAAGAATCAAAAGATCTATAGTTGTAGTTCCACTTCCCTCTGGTTCTGCATAAGACACCTGAGGAAGCTGACTATCTGTTACAGATGGAATAAGGAAGTCTTTGGGATTAACAGGAGATTTTTGTTCTATTGTATTGTGTATTTTATAGATATTATTTGTGCCCAGTGATGTTATAGTGTATTGAATTCCATTCAGAAGGATGTTGCCAGCCAAGGTTGTGCCTTTAACAAAAAACATGGCATGGCCAGAGCCATATTCTGGACTAATACTACACTTCCAGATGGTGCCATTGGGCCTATTAATAACTTTTTTTACTTTTAATATAACGTCCTTGTCTGGAGTTAGATAGACAATGAGTTCACTGCCAGGCGTTATAGAGTTTATAAGTGCGCTATTTAAAGTAACTAGTAAATCTGAATCATTTTTTTCTATAGAATTTGTAGGTAACTCTTTTGAAAAAAGGAGTTCAGCAGCTATAGTATTTGTGCTCAATAAGTGGGCAAAGAAAAGAATGACAAAGGAAAAACTGAAAATTTTTTTGAATAGATCACCGTTCATAATCTTTTAGAACCTCCTAGAACAGTTTCAAGCCTTTTAATAAGCAAATAAGAGACCAATTAGTAAGTGCTGCTCTTGCAACTTTTTATGTATCGATCAGGTGAAATCGTTATCCCTGAAGAAGCGATGAAATTTTACAAAAAAATTTAATAGTTCATACATTTTGGAATTTCCAAACATACCCTATAATATACATGTAGACGTGTTTGCGTTTATTCGACAAAATATGTGTTATACTCGACAATCTCGTCAAGTAAAAAATTGGGCAGTAATACTGGAGCGTAAAAGAAGCGTAAAAGAAATGACAAATTGATTGCTGTCATTGCGATGAGGAGCAAATGCGCCCACTAACAATCCCATCGAAGGAGCAGAAGAGATGGAGATCGCCACGGCAGCTATGCTGCCTTGCGATGACATGCAGATTGCTTCAGTCCTTTTTGGCTTTGAATGACAGATCATGTAAAAGGCTCTAACTTCAGTAGTAATGCCCTGTAATTATAATAAATTTTAAAAACTCTTAATAATTTTGCTATGTATTGTTCTGGGCTATTTCGCAGTGTTTAATTTTAAGATTGAATATCTTTACAAATCACAAAATTTGAGTTTAATCTATATGATCGAGGAATTTAATTAAAGAAATTTTTTAAGTGGGGCTCTGATGACAAACTTATTGGAAATAGAAGTTAGTACAAATTCGCAAACAGAGTTTGTAGATATAACGGATAAAGTTAAACGAGTCATAGCAGACCTAAACTTAGATTCTGGCATATTGACTTTATACTGCCCTCACACCACAGGAGCAATAACTATTAATGAAGGTGCTGATCCTGCAGTACGTAGAGATATAATTGCAGTTTTGAATGAAATTATTCCTTGGAAGTTTGACTATAAACATCTGGAGGGTAACTCTCCAGCCCATGTTAAGGCATCGTTGATTGGAGAATCTGTACAAATTATTGTGCAAGACAAAAGGCCAATGCTTGGTACATGGCAAAGGGTCTTTTTTTGTGAGTTTGATGGCCCGAGAAATAGGCGAATATGGATTAAGGCAATCTCAGGTTAATTGTTAATGTACTTTCTGGTCCAACCATATGTTTCTTTATAATTATCCTTATTTTTAAGAGGTGGGTAGAAACTCAAGTAATTTGTTTTAGATTATAGAGAAAGGGGGTTGGAACCTATCAAGGTGGATTTGCAAGGAGGAGGAATGTGAAATCTGTTGGCTCTACTCAAGGCCAAGGAGTAAATATCTTAGAGTTATTTTTGGCCATCATTGCAGTTGGTTTTTCTGTTTCCATGTTGATTTTCATGTGTCACGATTATGATGAGAATCTATTAGTTAGGCAAGCTCAGTTACCTGAAGGTCCAGCATCAGCTCTTTTTGATTTTGAAGAGACCTACTTTAATGAGCCTTTTTTGGTATCTGGAGAGCGCTCAGATAATACAGAGCATATTTCTTGCTCTATGAGTTATTTGCAAAATTTTAAAAAGGATAGTGTATCTAAAGATGGGCAGCTTCAGATTCATGGAGAATTGAGAAAGGGCGAGTCTTTAGATGTATGTTTGAAAAGATATAACATTGATATAAATACGCGGTATAAGCTGGTAAAGACCTTGGTTAAAGCATTTAATGTGCGCCGTTGCAGGCCTGGTGAGCGCTTTGATATTTCTCTAGATCAAAATGGTAATGTATTGTCACTAAATTGGTACAAAGGTCCTTTTAACGAATATAAGGTAGTGGCAGATGAAAGCGGATCTTATACCATATCACGATCGCCCATAACTGTTGAAAATAGAATTGTAAAGGTCTCTGGTCAGTTTACAGGCGGACTGTATGATTCTTTTGCAAATTACGGTTTGAATTCCAAGGTTGCAAGACAATTTAGTGAGATTTTCTCTTCTTCCTTAGATTTTAACGCTGATATCAGGGTAGGCGATTCTTTTTCAATAATATTTAGCAAATATTATAGAAATGGTGAATATGTTGGCACTGGGAGGATTGTTGCTGCTAAATATTGTTCGATTGGTGGTAGCTGTTTGGAGGCCTATTATTTTAGCGATGGAGCTTCAACATCAGGATATTATAAGCCAGATGGTACATCTGTATCGAGTTCATTCTTACGTTCCCCTTTAAAAGTCTACAAGATTACCTCTAGGTTCACCACCAGACGGTTTCATCCTGTTCTAAAAGTTTATAGGCCTCATTATGGAGTAGATCTGGCAGCTCCCATTGGTACTCCAATTGTTGCCGTTGCAGATGGAACGGTTACATTTACAGGATGGCAACGGGGTTATGGAAGAATCGTGGTGCTTAAACATAGGGGTGGGTACAAAACTTATTATGGCCATTTGCATAGGTTTGCTAAGGGTATAAAAAAAGGAGCAAAAGTACATCAGAAACAGGTCATAGGCTATGTTGGAAGAAGTGGTTATGCAACTGGTCCCCATCTTGATTTTAGAGTGTGGCACAATGGGAAATTTGTTGATCCATTGCGTGTAAAAATAGCTTCGTCTGGAGAGTTGAGTGGTGTAAATTTCCTCAATTTTCTTGAACAATATAAGCAACTTGAAGTCCTATTAAGGGATGATATTTCCCCTGGCATTATTTCTGTTAAAAAAGAGACAATAGATAAAAAACCAAAGGACCTTACAGGTTAAAAAATGCAGAAAATTTATCTTTTTATAGTTGTGATAGGCCTATCTCTAGTACCATTTGCAGTTTGTAATGCGCAAGATAGTACATCTAGTCCAAAGAAGACATTTGAATGCCAAAATATTGATCCAATATTTAAACAGCTTACCACCTCATTAATTGAAGATGGATTTAAAGGTGATGAAATTTGTTCGATCTTTTCTCATTCTTCAGTAAAGTTTAATCCAAAGGTTATGCCTCGTAAGATGACGCATAAAGAGGCTTCTCTACATTACGAAGCCTTTCTTGAGAGTAGTCGGATAAAAAGGGCCAAGAGATATCTGGACAAGAATAAAGAGTTATTTGAGTCGGTTGAAAAAGAATATGGTGTTCCAAAAGAGGTTAAGGTTGCAATCTTATTGGTTGAAACAGATTTGGGGCGATATCTAGGATCGGGGCTTGCCATAAATAATCTTGCAAGTATGGCAGTGGCGTCTGATCTAGAGAAAGTCAGGGATTTTTTACCGGCTTCCTATAGAAACCTTACTCCCAAACAAAAGCTAAGACTTCAAAATAAGTTGGCCAAGAAGTCAAAATGGGCTTACTCTGAGTTAAAAAGTCTGATTATATATGCTGAGAAAAATGGCCTAGATCTTCATACGATGAAGGGGTCAATATTTGGTGCAATTGGATTGTGCCAATTTATGCCATCCAATGCATTGAAATTTGGGGTAGATTTCAACAAGGATGGCAGAGTAGATCTTTTTGATCCGGCTGATGCCATAGCAAGCATGGCAAATTATCTCCAGTATTATGGATGGAGACCTGGCCTGTCTCCAAATGGCCAACTCAAGGTTATAAAACATTATAATCATAGTACGCCTTATGCAAAGACGGTGTTGGAAGTAGCCAAAAGGGTTAAGCAGATCTAAATCTTGTCTCATAAAACTGCCTTACTGAATCGTATCACCACTCTACAGACCATTATGAGAGAAAAGGGTATAGATGTTACCCTTTTACGCCAGAATGCAGATCTGTTTTATTTTACAGGTACGGTGCAAGATGGGCATTTGGTAGTGCCGGCCTATGATACCCCACGCTTTTGGGTATGGCGTTCATATGAGCGGGCCCTAAAAGATAGCCCTTTAGCAGAACTTGATTACATAAAATCTTTGAGAGGGCTTAGCCAATTTAAAGAACTGGTTCACAGCTCGACCTTGGGCGATGCAAAGGTGGTGGGCCTTGAAATGGATGTATTACCAGCAAGCCTGTATCTTTTCTACACCCAAAAGGTATGGCCTCATGCCAAAGTGGTGGACATTTCCCCTATGGTTAGGACTATAAGAAGCATCAAGGATGCACATGAGATCTGCCAAATAAGGCAGGCGGCCCACAAGGTCAATGTGGTATTAGAGAAGGTTCCCTACTTTTTGAAGAGAAGCAGGACAGAATTAGATCTAGCTGCTTTGATAGAGGCGGAGCTTAGACGTCAGGGCCACTGTGGCCTTATGAGAATGAGAATCTGGAACCAAGAAATGGGCATGGACCAAGTAGTTTCTGGTAGTTCTGCCGCAATACCTTCGTGGACCAATACACCAGTTGGAGGAGTAGGGCCTCATCCGGCATTTGGAATGGGGGCTTCTTTCAAAGAGATAAAGGAAAATGAGATAGTAAGTGTTGATATAGGCGGCTGGCATAATGGTTACTGCTGTGACATAACGCGCCCCTTTTTTCTGGGGCAGCCACCTAAAGAAGTGTTAGAGGCCTTTGAGGTGGTTAAGGCTCTTATGGCAAAACTCGAATCCCTTCTTAAACCAGGTACAATTGCAGGTGAAATATACCAGTTCGCAATAGATTTTGTTGACAGCACGGGTATGAGTAGCCATTTTATGGGTGTTGGCAACAATAGGGTTTCTTTTATTGGACATGGCCTTGGTATCGAGCTTGATGAGTTTCCATTTATCTCAAAAGGTAACGATATGCTTCTTGAACCAGGAATGGTAATTGCGCTTGAGCCAAAGATTATCTTGAGAAATTATGGTGTAATAGGTCTGGAAGATACCTATATTATTGACAATGATGGTTGCCAGCGCCTTACCATGGGCAAGCAGGAACTTGTTGTTATTTAAAAAGATGTAAAATGTTATCTGATGATTCTTGACAAAGTTTTTGTGGTATGATAACCATTGCCACCTACCGTTACAAAACGGGCCCAACATAATGAGGGCCGTTAACTCAGTCGGTAGAGTATCTGCCTTTTAAGCAGAGAGTCGCTGGTTCGAGTCCAGCACGGCCCACCAGTCCCCGTCGTCTAGCCCGGTCCAGGACACCGGCCTTTCACGCCGGCAACAGGGGTTCAAATCCCCTCGGGGACGCCATCGTGACTAAAAAAGGGAGCCAATGAGCTCCCTTTTTCTTTTTTAGCTATATCTATATTTTGAAAAGTAGTGTTTTTAAAATTACTCGAATTGCCTACCTGGAGCAGCACTCTTCGAGGAGGCCGGCAAGTTTTTTCCCTGAAAGCAACATGCCGCCAAATATTGGCCCCATCCTGAAGCCTCCGTAGACAGCAGCCGTTGACATACCGCATACAAAAAGACCTGGATATACCTCTTTGGTGTTTGTTACCACAGCCTTTTCTGCTGTTTCTGCAAACATGGATCTTTCGCCCATGGGTTTGCCAGTTGGAGTATTTAGTTTTACATCGTTTTTGTTTGAAAAGGTTCTTACAACATCATGGTCATGGCCTGTGGCATCAACTACTGCTTTGGCCTCAAATGTGATGGGATCAACTGGTAAGTGGGCGAGCTGGGTCAGGCTACTGTTGACGACCACTCCAGCCACTCGCCCATCCCGCACCAAGAGATCCTCGCATTCCATGAGGTTAAATATGTTTACTCCCCTTTTGGTAGCCTCGAATATGAGACCTGAGGCAAATGTGATTGAGTCAACGCAGTGGTAGCTATCTTTATAAGGACGACTTGGAATGCCAAAATCGTCCAAAACGTCCTTGGCTTCATCTTGAATTATCACATACTTGTAACCCATTCCACCTCCCCAGATCCCTCCTCCAGGAGAGAGGCGTTTTTCTAGGACGGTGATGTTAAAACCTTTTTGGGCAAGGTAGCCACCAGCTACAAGTCCACTAGGCCCTCCACCCACAATGACCACATCGCTTTCCAGGGCCTTATACAGGCTGTCAATATGATTTTCTACTATTCCTTTTGTTATGTCTATCTCTCTCATATCTAAGCTCCCTTATTTTCTTCTGAAAAAATTTTTCTTTTAGCTTTTATTTTTGTTCCTTTAACACGAGGAATACGCAATACTCACCACACATGGTGCATGCACCTTCTCCAGAACGTTCCTGCCTTACTTTTTTTGCCCTATCTGGATCAATGGACAGCGCTATCTGTTTGTCCCAGTCAAGAGCCTTTCTGGCCTTTGACAGCTTATTGTCCCATTCAATAGCACCGGGAATATTCTTGGCTATGTCGGCTGCATGAGCGGCAATTCTAGCTGCTATTACTCCATCAAAGACATCTTGCTCAGTAGGGAGACCTAAATGCTCTGAAGGTGTTACGTAACAAATAAAATCAGCGCCAGACATTCCTGCCACCCCCGCACCTATTGCCGATGTGATGTGATCGTATCCAGGGGCTATATCAGTAACAATTGGTCCCAAAAGGTATAATGGTGCATTGTGAGTCAGTCTTTTTATGCGTTTGACCGATTTTTCTACCAGATGTAAAGGTACATGACCTGGGCCTTCTATCATGGTCATAACACCTCTTTCAAACGCCCTTTTCTGAAGCTGCCCAAGCACTTCTTGCTCGCCGATTTCTAGGCTATCTGAAGCGTCAAACAGGGCTCCAGGTCTCATGCCGTCACCAAGGCTTAGTACACAGTCATATTTTTCCGCCAATTCGAGAAGACGATCATAGTATTCGTAAAGGGGATTTTCTTGGCCGGTATTTCGTATGTATGCCGCAGTAATAGCTCCACCTCTTGAGACTATACCTTCCAAACGGAACTCAGGCGGAAATTTCTCAATAAGCTCCTTGATAACGCCACAGTGTACAGTGACGAAATCTACGCCCTCTTTCATTTGTCTTTCTATACATTGAAAGAATTCATCTACGTCTAGCTTTATTACTGCCCCACGTTTAATACGTGCCATGGTAGCTGCTTCATAAATGGGTACGGTTCCAACTGGCACATTGGATTCCTTTAGTATCACCTCTCTGATTTCAACGATATTATCTGCCAACGAAAGGTCCATTACCGCATCTGTCTTGGCCTTGAGGGCGGCCTTGAGTTTTTTTCTTTCATAATCAACAGAAGATGTAAGGGTGCTTGCTCCAATGTTGGCATTTACCTTGGTTGTGACATCTCTTCCTACCACCATCGTACCCCTGCCGGTTCTGTATCCAAGAACCACTGCGGTACCGTTTAGCAGGTTCTTTACTAAGGTTGAAATGTCGATGTTTTCTTTCCGTGCCAGTTCCTTTAACTCTTCTGGCACAAGTCCTTTCCTCAGTTCCTGAAGCAATGTTTGCGACATTGTTTCCTCCAAAAAGCAGTGAAATAAAAAAGCCGTCCAGCTTTGGGACGGCTTTAAGTGATCTTATTTTTTAAGATCGTTTCCCTACGCTGGTATTACCCAGATCAGGTTTCAGGGTCGTTGGCAGACTAGCCAACCTCTCAGCCCGGTTCTCCCAGGCTCCCCTAACGAAAACATTTTATATCTCACAAGTATTATAAGTAGTTAAAATAGTCAAGTAATTCATGTCAGAGGACTTTTCTGTCCTCCCTCACCTTTACCAGATGCTCCTAATAATAAAGTAGTCTCCATCACATGGAGCTATTTTCTTTGTTACTAGCTTAGACTGTTTTTCCATCTATTTTTTTGTACCATGCACTTCGTCAAGCCATTGACGCAATCTTTTAGCCCACTCTTTAAAGGCCTGTTTGGCATGTCCCCATTTCCCCTTTACAGAACCGGTAGAATAAGTTGAGCCAACCTTGCGATCCATAATGGCGGCTACTACTTGTCCAGTGACCGAATCTAAGAATTCTGCTTCAATGGTAGCCTCTCCAACATTAACAGATTCCCCTGTAGTAACATTAGATATGGCATTTACAGCAACTCCAACTGGTAAAACTGCTGAGGCTGCACCAAGGACTGGGTTCCCTGCTTTCACATGGGTAATAGCCACTCTAATCCTTAAAACATCAGGCCCAGGCTCTGTAACAATTGGATATGCATCTTTGAGTTCTTCCACCAATGCCTCTTCGAAATATTTGGCAAGCATTTCTAGCTCATCAGGATTAACACCAATTGGTTTTGAACTGGGGTCAAAATAAAAAATCACCTTGTCAATCATGACCTTTTTATATTTAGAAAAATCAACGGACGGAGCCACATATCGTTTGATGGCTTGATCTTTATTGCCTGGTTGAAGGCGAGAGTAATCACTTAAAAATCCAGATGGTTTAAGATTGTTCTTGCTTGAACAGCCTATAAGCATACAGATAGTACCTGCCAAAATCAGTGTAACAGCTATAATTTTTTGCATTTGCTTCGTCCCTCCTAAAATGTTGGATTTTAATGAAATATCTTACTGCACATAATTGTACCTTATATTACTAGGAGTGCAAAAGAGATAATGGGCAGATTGCTTTGTCTCTTATGAGGTTGTCCTGTAAATCTAGTTAAAATAAGGCGGATGTTCCTAGTGTCAGGTCCCGCTTGATTCAGTGCCTCGAAGGAGCCATGCTTTACTCATGGCAAAGCTGCTGCTTTCCAAGATGAGGAAGGAAATTTTAAGCGGGAGTTTCTCATGAGTATAAGACTGCAAAAGAACGCTACCACTACCCCTTGATCCTACCCCTGGAAATAGATCGGAAACGTATCCCTATAGAATGTAAGTTCAAAGAACATCCTGACAAAGCAGATATAAAGGCAATTAAAAGACTGGAAAAATTTTATGGAGAAGAGCAATCTCCAACGCCTTCATTGCATATCTAACTGAAGTCCCATTTATGGTGGCGCCAGATGTAATGGCAAGAAGCGGATGGACAGTTTGGGACCTGGAAAATAATAACAAAAAAAGGGGTTACAGCATTCTTTGC
>JAMOUE010000198.1 GCA_027068235.1 Deltaproteobacteria bacterium
CAGGAATTTGTCTCAATACCTTCTCAAACAGGCAAATAGTCCAACAGAGAGGAGGTGAGAATATGATTTTCAGGAATTTGTCTCAATACCTTCTCAAACAGGCAAATAGTCCAACCTCTGGAGGTCGCGGGTTCAAATCCCGCCCCGGGTCTCAATACCTTCTCAAACAGGCAAATAGTCCAACAACAACTGGAATATACCAACTTCACCTTGGCTGTCTCAATACCTTCTCAAACAGGCAAATAGTCCAACCGAGGCCCAGTAGCGCAAAGCGAGCGCTTAAACCGTCTCAATACCTTCTCAAACAGGCAAATAGTCCAACCAACTCAACGTAGTTACGATGCTTAACAGAGCGTGTCTCAATACCTTCTCAAACAGGCAAATAGTCCAACCCCGACAGGAGATAACTATGATTGACATTTAAGGTCTCAATACCTTCTCAAACAGGCAAATAGTCCAACACAACGCTTGGGGGATAGCCACCCCCGGGCGGAGGTCTCAATACCTTCTCAAACAGGCAAATAGTCCAACGCAATAAAATTTCTATCAGGACAATAAAATTGGTCTCAATACCTTCTCAAACAGGCAAATAGTCCAACCAGGCATGTTTGGGAATATCTTGGTTTGCAATTGTCTCAATACCTTCTCAAACAGGCAAATAGTCCAACTTTCTTTCTTTCTTTTCGGCACCGTTGGTGCCGTCTCAATACCTTCTCAAACAGGCAAATAGTCCAACTGGGACTTTGTTGTAAAAGGAGGGAGTTATATGTCTCAATACCTTCTCAAACAGGCAAATAGTCCAACGAATAGTTGGGTGATGTCCGGTATTTTTCGGGAGAGTCTCAATACCTTCTCAAACAGGCAAATAGTCCAACAGCAGACATTTGAAATTATAATGTATATTCAATTAATTGCATACCATTTTTAAAGACATGAAAATGGCTTTTGTAACTTAAGATTTTGCAGACAAAAAATACGTAAAATTTCAAATAGTTAACCATATTTCTCAAACGACACCATCCTTGCAATAAATATTCCCAAAATGTCATTAATATCAAGCCATTACGCCCAAAACACAATACAAGAGAAAAACTCCCAACTCGTCAAGATTACGGGAAGTAAATGTCAATTTAGACCTTTACTATCCTATTTCACAAGATCACCCAAGCTATAAGCCCCACCATGACAGGAAACAACCATATAACATTGTAGCTTAGGATCATAACAGGCTACTGTTTCATAGAGATGAGCCAAACGATGTCCCAGCAGCATGGCTACTGGTACGCTAGCCGGGCCATTAACCTTTATCATTTTACCACCGGACAATTTTCCTGATTTAATGAGTTCATCAAGTCTTGTTGCAGCATCCCTGATTATTTTGTCATTACTTGCAGGTTCACCAAAATCTACTTCAAGTATAGGACCTGGTTTAAGAGCAATCTTATACGATGACATGAGATAAAATAGCCTCTTTTATCATCCCTTAATTTTATGAGAACTCGAACCGTTTGCTTCATCTGGAGCTGGTGGATTCTTTGACAAATCCACAGTTATAATTTTTTTGGAATGATCAATCATTAGCAAACCTTCCCTTTTTGCCCGTTCCGAACAGATATCAATATTTAACCAGCCATGCGGGGAAACAATTCCCTTTAGGAAAACGGATAGATCGTTATCATCCTGCAAAATCATTTTTGCCCTCTCTGGTGACATAGTTCGGGTGGTCAATACTTCGTCTCCACGGACCACTTTTATTTGCCAGCCTCCCCAGCGCCAATTTTTGTACACTCCATCATAAAGCCAACGGGCAAATAGATAACTAACAAAAAATTTCAAAATATCATACAAGGAGGACAAAATAAAATTTTCTTTGAGCTGCTCAATAAAGTGCATAGAAATTACCTATGTTCAAAACTTACATAAAATTTTATAGCCAAGGCATTAAAAGCTCATCTTGATCAAACCAGATTGCCTATCTTATCAAGTAGCGGAAAACCTTGTTTATCTTCAGAGGCCAGAGGTAATGGAATACGCCTCTTCTTGTTACCCATGAACCATTCAAAATTTTTACCTTCAGGTGTAGGATCTGGCGTAGAGCGGGGGTAATGGATAGGCAGTTTAGTATTTGGGCCAGACAGGATTGCCCGCAAATCCGACATCATATTCTTGAAATGATTTCCATATAGAGCTTCCATTTCAGACAAAAAGCCTTCACGGTAGGCTTTTATCTTCCCTGTATCTATTTTATTTATTCCTGCCTCCAGCTCAAAGGATTGAAACCTCTCCTTCCAATCAATAAGTTCCAATTCATCGATTTTGATGGTTACAGAGCCAAAGCCAAGGGGCTTGGCGAGACCTAGCCGGTGATACATTCCCTCTTCCAGTTCCAAAACATAAATCAGGGCGCCCAGTTCAATAGGGGCGAGATTATGAAAT
>JAMOUE010000199.1 GCA_027068235.1 Deltaproteobacteria bacterium
TCTTTTCAAAATGCTCTTGCCCTTAAAATATTTTTTATATGTCAAAAAAATGGCACAAAATATTTGACACCAATAAATCACTTTATTAACCTAAAAATTATATAAAGTGATAATAGCGTGGATACTCTTATACGATCTACGCAATTTGGAGTAGAGTTGAGCTAGGCTCAGCTGAGTTTCAGGTACAGTATTTTGCACGTTAGTTATCAATATGTATGTTTGGGGTTGTTAAAAACGAAGATCCGCTTAAACCTCTAAGTGAGCTAGAGCGAATCTAGTTTTCAGTTCAACTCTGCCCTGTAAAATCGTTTTTGTAAAAAGTTCCTTTTTATTTTTTGGGACCACATAGATTCATGGAGAGGCAGGAAGAAGATGAGAAACGAGTGTATTTTGGTGGTTGATGATTCGCCAGACATAAGGCTAACCATGTCAGAAGTTTTGAGGGCCAAAGGATTTTCAGTTGAAAGTGCAAGCGATGGGCAAGAGGCCATTGAACTTCTGGATAATCGATTTTTTGATATAGTGCTTACTGACCTAAGTATGCCCAGAAAGACAGGAATGGATGTGTTACGGTATGTAACACAGCATTCACCCGAAACCATTTGTATAATCATTACAGGTTTTGGAACTATACAGGGGGCTGTAGAGGCCTTAAAAATCGGGGCCTATGACTATTTGTGCAAACCTATAAAACCCGATGAGGTTACCATCCTTATAGACAAGGCCCTTGAAGTAAGGAATCTCAAGCGCGAAAACAAGAGTCTTAAAAAGGAACTTAAAAGCCGATATGGTTTTGATAACATTGTCGGCAACTCCAAGGCTATGCAAAATGTCTTTAGCCTTGTAGAAAAAGTTGCAGACACAGACAGTACCGTACTTATTACAGGTGAAAGCGGTACAGGTAAGGAACTGATTGCTCATGCCATCCATTATGCCAGTGACAGAAAGGATGGGCCATTTATACCGGTGAATTGTGCTGCTATTCCTGAAGAACTTCTTGAAAGCGAACTGTTCGGCCATGAAAAGGGTGCCTTTACCCATGCCATCAAGACACGAATAGGCAGGTTCGAGCTGGCAAATAAAGGCACCATATTTCTAGATGAGATAGGAGAGATGAGTCCAGCCTTACAGGTAAAGCTTTTGAGGGTGCTGCAAGAAAGAAAGTTTGAAAGGGTTGGCGGGGTAAAGACCATATCAGTTGATATAAGGGTAGTAGCCGCTACCAACCAGGATTTAGAAGCGGCAGTGAAGGAAGGACGATTTAGGGAAGATTTGTTTTACCGTCTAAATGTTATTCCTATCCATGTTCCCCCGTTGAGGGAGAGGAGAAATGATATTCCTCTACTTGCCAAACACTTTTTGAAGAAATATTGCAGTGGAAAGAAAAAGTGTGTTGAAGGCATTACAGATGAGGCCTTGGAGATACTTTCCAAATACGACTGGCCTGGCAATGTGAGGGAGCTTGAAAATATCATCGAAAGAATGGTGATACTCACAAATGGCAGTATGATAACAAAGGAGGACCTTCCTTTCCAGATAGTGGAAAAGGCTGGGGAGACAGCAAGTATCATTACAATGCCTAGTGATATTCTCGAATTGCCAGAAGACGGACTCAGTTTAAGTCAGGCGGTGTCAGAGCTTGAAAAGAGATTGATTTTAAAGGCCCTTGAGCGTACAGGTGGAGTAAAGAATAGGGCTGCAAAACTTTTAAAGATGAACAGGACCACCCTTATAGAGAAGATGAAAAAACTTGGCTTGATGCCAAAGTCCAAAAAGGCTGCATAGTGGTTGTAAAATGATAGAGAAAGCTTTTTTAAGATTATTGATTTTTATGTCAATTTTGATGGCTATGGCCATGTCTTCTAGTCTTGTCTCACAAGGTTTATGTGCCAATCAGCAGAATCCGTTGGTAGTGCTAGAGCCTATTGAGGCAAATTCTAGTGATGTTTCTTATGTGGGAGAAGCTCTCACCAGAATGCTTCAGACAAGGTTGTCTTCCGAGGGCATAGATACGGTACTTTTTAAAAAGGGGCAAAAAGATGAGCAGGTTATCTCTGTTGCAGACTTTATTTTAGCAGGCCGTGTCTCCAAGCGTGCAAATCATTTTGAAGCGCTTTTTGAATTAAGGTTGCCAAAAGACAACACCTTGCTCAAAAAGTGGGAGCTTCGGGCACCTGCCCTTGGAATATTGGCAAAAGACGCCTCCCTTTTATCGGCGAAGATTTCAGATGCAATAAAAAACGCTGATGAACTGATGGTTTCCAATAAGGCCTCTGAGCTTGTTACCAACGATGTTGGTTCAAAGAAGATAAAGACAGACGATGAGTTTGCCATGGCGCGTCTTCACCCTGACATACTTGTTAGGGAAAAACTTGAAAAGGATGAAATTCAAGAGATAGAGCAACAAAGAAGGAGGCAGGGGGGAGGA
>JAMOUE010000200.1 GCA_027068235.1 Deltaproteobacteria bacterium
ATACTCCTCCTTTTCATTCATATATGTATGCATAATCCTGCAAACTCGACATTGAGATAAGGCGCCAAATCGTACCAACTTGGGCAATCCACCACACCTTTGCACCACCCTGTCATTGCGAGCGAAGCGAAGCAATCCCAAACTATCCTGCACTGCACACACGCCTTTGCAACACACCCCTCTTCTGCCTTGCTGGTGGGGATTGCTTCGGCCGTTTTGCAACCTCGCAATGACGGTGTGGGTACACTAGGGACCAAAGGTAGGGAGGGATTGCTTGGGCTTGCCTTCTTTGCCTGGCAACAAGAAGAAAAACTTTGGCCCTTTTTGACCTAGCAATAACACATGCAAGGCCAAGATAATGAGTATTTGATTGAAAAAAACAGAAAGACTTTCCCTCCTCCACCAAACTATAAGAATTAACCATCCATATAGATTTGTTTATACCTGTTTATAAAAAAAAGCAAGCTATCTTTTAATTAGTACTTCATCCATTTTTTGATGTAATAAAGATTGTGGTGGTCTTTGATGACAAAAAGGTATGGGTGAAAAGGCTGTAGGATTGCCGGATGTGAGAGCACGTCATTCCGAGGAAGCCCTTTTAGGGCTGACGAAGCAATCTCATACGCCCATGCACCAAACCCGCTACCTCATTGCAACGACTCGATAGAGGCCGAAGCAATCTTTTCCGGCCCTCCTCTGCTCCTTCGAAGGGGATTGCTTCGCTTCGCTCGCAATGACAGGAGAGTGGAACGCATGTGTCATCACATTCCTGGATTCTTAATTGTCCATAAATGACAAGAAATGTAGAATAGAAAAAATAGAAAAAATATCTCTATACCTAACACTAAAGAGGCCATATATGAAAAAGCGCATTGGCATAGGAATAAGTGATTTTCGAAAATTAAGACAGAGTGACTGCCTTTTTATAGATAAGTCTCTGTTTATAAAAGAGATAGTTGATACAGGAGCAGAAATTCTCCTTATTCCAAGGCCAAGGCGTTTTGGCAAGACCTTAAACCTTTCAATGCTCAGGTATTTCTTTGAAAGGCATGAAGCAGAGCAGGAGAAAGAAGAGGCTGATGCCTTGTTTAATGGGCTTCAAATCAAAAAAACTGATGCTTTTAAAGAACACTTTGCAAAATATCCGACTATATTTCTTACTTTTAAAGACATTAAAGAAGGAACTTTTGAAGATGCTATCCAAGAATTCAAACTAACCATTAGTAGTGAAGTAAAAAGACATTTGGCAACTGCGCCTGAGCCTGTCACATCTGATCACTCTTCATGGATATTAAAAAAAGTAGCCGATTTTGATGGGGATATTAGCTTTTACAAAAAGAGCCTAAAGGTCCTTTCCGAATTTCTCCACAACTTATATACTACTCCTGCTGTAATCCTTATAGACGAATACGACACTCCAATCCATGCCGCATGGCAGTATGGCTACTATGATGAAATGATCTCCTTTATGCGAGGGCTTCTTTCCGGGGTGTTAAAGGATAACCCTCATATATACAAAGGGGTTATTACCGGCATTTTAAGAGTTGCAAAAGAGAGCATATTTTCTGACCTGAATAACCTAAAGGTTTCTACTATCTTAGAGGAAGAATTTGCAGACAAGTTTGGCATTACAGAAGATGAGCTAAAAGCACTCTTTAAAGAATATGAGATGGAAGAGAGGCTTTCTGAGGCAAATGCCTGGTATAACGGCTATAAGTTTGGCTCTTACACCATATTTAACCCCTGGTCTGTCCTAAATTTTATTGATTCTAACCCGCAACATCCTGAGCCTTACTGGGCAAATACCTCATCAAATGCCCTAGTAAAAGAGCTTGTAATTGATGGAGGCCTGGATGTAAGAGAAAACATTGAAAGGCTCATTGCAGGAAAGACCATTGATTCTGTCATTGATAAAAACATAGTGTTTCCTGAGCTTAGAAAAAAGGAACGATACATCTACAGTCTATTCTTCTTTTGCGGTTATCTAAAGTGCGTAAAATCCTGGTATGAAGATGAAAACCTGGTTTGCTCCCTTGCCGTTCCGAATAGGGAAGTCCGCTACATCTTTAGAAACATCATCTCCTCCTGGCTTGAAGAATCCTTTGGAAACAGAAAGCTCACCACCATGCTTAGGGCACTTGTTAATGGCAACCTTGACCAGTTTCAGCGCCTTCTTAATGAGTTTGTGATAACTACTTTGTCATTCTTTGACGCAAAGGGAAAAAATCCTG
This sequence comes from Deltaproteobacteria bacterium, assembly GCA_027068235.1. GTDB lineage: Bacteria > Desulfobacterota > Dissulfuribacteria > Dissulfuribacterales > QOAL01 > JAADCZ01. Next base: position 2,232 of record JAMOUE010000200.1, read on the forward strand.
AGGCTGTTTATCAGGCCTTTGTGCTTGGGATGCTCTTACAACTTGGAAACGAGTATGAGATAAGCTCAAATAGGGAACTTGGATATGGAAGATACGACATTCTGGCTGTGCCTAAAAAGGACAAGAGCAAACCTGCCATCTTAATGGAGATGAAGTCCATTACAGGCTTTTATAAGGAAGACCCAGAAAAGG
>JAMOUE010000201.1 GCA_027068235.1 Deltaproteobacteria bacterium
GCCTGATGGTGGAGCTGAAAAGGGTAAACTTTACAGGTTTATTTGTGATTACTTGAAATTTCTTGTCTATTTCAACTTCTTGGCCTTCTTCTGTGCCTCTTTCTATAAGGCACACGGCCTTTTTGGTATCGTTGCCAGTTTGGCCTCCTGAAAGGCCTATGAAGTATGCCCTTGGAATACCTCCGCCAACTCTCAGCCCTAATCCTTTTCTAACCAAGCCGTAATAAACCGCGCCAACAGAGATTGCGAGATCCAAGGATTCATTTTCTATGTCGGAGACCGCATCTCCCTTCCAGCTAGAAAGAACAGATGAAATCCTCTGCCTGATTGAGATGGGTTTTAGAGTGCCTCCATTAAACAGTATTATATCAGGGAGCCTTCCTTGGCCCTGCCTAGAAAGAAACTGGGCGAGATGCTTGGTGACTGCTGGTTCCGATTCATAGGGAAGCCCCATCTCCCTGAGGGCAGAAGACGAATCTTTTTCCTTTCTAGCTGCCTCTAAGTCTAACTCTGGAAAAAATCCATCAAGTATAATGGATTCGATCTCCCTTTTTTCAAGGGTGACTGAAACCGTGCCTGCAACAAGTGACCTTCCTGTACCAATTAATCTTACTGAAGTCTTCTCTAGGTCTTCTCTTGAAAGTAAGGCCTCTTTGGCCTGTCTTGCCTGATGAAATAGGTTTTGCCATTCGGTCTGGCTTAGGTTTCTGCCAATCTTCTTTTCGCAAAGAGAGGCAATCGCAAGGTCAATGTTATCGCCGCCAAGGAGTAAATGATTGCCAACAGCCAAACGTTCTAGACGAGGGCCTTGTTCTCCCTTCTCACATGAGATAAGGGTGAAGTCGGTAGTTCCACCTCCAACATCGCAGACCAACAACAGTTGTCCTGGTTTTATGTATTGCTGCCAGTCTTGTTCATTATGAGAAAGCCACGCATAAAAAGAAGCAAGTGGTTCTTCCAAAAGGATTACTTGTTCAAGTCCTGCCTCTTGTGCAGCCCTTAGAGTGAGTTCGCGGGCTACCTGATCAAAAGAAGCAGGAACAGTTAATACTACCTCTTGCTGGGCAAGAGGCGTTTTCATCTCATATTCCCACGCTTCTTTTATGTGTTGGAGATAACGTGCAGAGGCAGTAATGGGGGAGACCTTCTCAACATCCTCTTTGGAGCCCCATGGCAGTATAGGTGCATCTCGATCAACCCCACCATGACAAAGCCAGCTTTTGGCAGAGGAGACCAGCCTTCCAGGGACCAAAGCTCCCTGATCCCGTGCGTACACACCTACTGCATAATCTCGTTCTTCATCCCAGGGAAGGGCAAAGATTCCCTTGTCTACATCTACCTGCGTAGGCAGGTATAGAAACGATGGTAAAGTTTTGGACGTACCTAGCCTGCCAATACCAACAAGCTGAGGAATGTCAAAGGATTTTATCTTTATCGAACCAGGGCTTGCATCGTGTAGATCTATATAGCCTACTGCACAATTTGTGGTTCCAAGGTCTATCCCAACTATATATCTCGTTTTCATGGATGTGATATTACTCTAATGAAAACCTTGAGAAAAGTCCTGTATCCAGAGAAGGTTGCCTTAGAAATTTGTCTTGGCTACTAGAGGCAAAGAAAAAAAGAGAGTTTCTTTTGAACAATGATTAAAGATTGAACAGATGTAACAGGGGATCTTAGATTCTGGCAATGACACTATGGAGTCTAATAGCGTCATTGCCAGAAAAAATACTTTAAAAAGAGAGATTTTACTTCTTTTTCTTGGTTTGTGCCGATTTTGTTTTAGTAGCTTTTTTGTTATTCTTCTTTTTGGATTTTTCGTTCTTTTTCTTGGTGCCTTTACCCACAGTAACTAAAGGCTTTAACTTTTTGAGGGTTTTCTTGCCTATTCCCTTAACTTCCAAAAGCTCATCGACCTTTTTGAAAGGATGTTTTGCCCGGTATTTTATAATTGCTTTTGCAGTCTTGGGTCCAATTTGTGGAAGGGTTTGTAATTCCTTTGAGGTTGCAGTATTGATATTGATTTTTTGCTTTGCTGCAATGGTAGGAGTGGTTGAAAATACCACACCAAAACACAGTGCAAGAATTATCCAGGCTGTTTTGGCCATTAAACTTGTACTATTTTGCATAATTATACCTCCAAAAGTCTTTAGTTTTTCAAAAATGAATCAAATTCCTTAAATTGTGTCTGTAAAGCAACAAAACAGATTATTCCAATAATAGAGCCCATGCTGTTACATATTATATCTAGCACATCAGATGTTCTAGAAGGTAACCATAATTGTGAAAATTCAATGATGAGGCTAACAAATACACAATAAATGAAGCCAGCCACTATTGCCTGTTTTTTAGTAAAACCTAAAAAAACATAAAAAAATATTGGTGTGATTAGGCCTAATGGAATAAAGCCAAGTATATTT
>JAMOUE010000202.1 GCA_027068235.1 Deltaproteobacteria bacterium
CGGACATTGGCCTAAAAATCAAACCGGACACCCCCATCTTTAAAGATGCCGTATCCAGGGCGACAACCATTTATCTGCCTGAACAGCAGATTCCAATGCTTCCTGAAGTACTCTCCCATGACGCTTGGAGCTTACATGAGGGGGAATTGAGACGCGCTATTTCCTTTATGGTAACCGTTGATGCATCAGGCAACATCCAGGCAACTCAGATAATTCCAAGTGTAATAAGGGTCACCAAGCGCCTTAGCTATCAAGAAGTAGACACTGCCATAGAACTTAAGGAAAAGTGGGCTGAGATGTACAAGATATGCAAGGCCAGACAAGCCATCAGGATATCAAATGGCGCCCTTCCCCTTCCAATTCCAGAGCTGAACATTTCTGTCGATGACGAAGGTAACGTATCAGTAAACCTAGTATCACCTGGCCCTGCCAGATTTTTGGTTGCAGAAGCCATGATTCTAGCAAATCAAGTTGCAGCCCAATTCTTAAAAGAAAATGATATTCCAGCCCTCTTTAGAAGTCAGCCTCCTCCAAGAGACAGCATAATTTCAGGGCATGAAACGGCTTTGCTTCCAAACATAAGGCAGAGAAGGCTTATAAGCCGTGGTGTACTAAGCACAGAGCCAGAACCTCATTCAGGCCTTGGACTTCCCATGTATACCACTGTTACCTCTCCATTAAGGCGTGCTCTTGACCTAATTGTCCAGCAACAGATCTCATCATATTTGCTAAATGGCACTCCTTTACATTCCAAAGAAGATATTGAAAATATCCTTCCATGGCTAAAACAAGGCCTTTCAGCAGCGGCACAGGTAAACCAAGGTACGGTACGTTACTGGCTTATCAAGTATTTTCAGTCCAGGAAATCAGAGGTACTGAAGGCATGGGTTATAGAAACAAGTGGTAAAAGGCTAACTGCCGTGCTTCAAGATACACTTACAACCTTTGACTTGCCCATACCTTCAGGGATGGAGATCAGACAAGACCAAGAGATTGAGGTAAAAGTACGTACTGCAAATCCAAGGGATAATGTATTGCGCTTTGGTTGGGCAGAACATTCTTAGAAATAGCCTTTCCACGATATTTTTCTTCCATATTTAGGCTTCTTGACACAGGCATGTGCCAGAACTAACTTTACAGATTAAAGATAAAAAATAAGAAATTTTAACGCTATGAGGCCACTGTTTCAGCCTATTCACCTCAGTATTTTGAGTGAGGCAGTGTCTTTATCTGAAGAGATAATAAGTGATAGATTTGGCTTAACGACTGAATATTGGCTGAAAAATCCCTTTGAGGTCAAAACCCTTAAAGATGAATGGCCAGTGCGTTTGCCAAAAGGGGTATTTGCACACTTAGAAAAATATGGCAACAACTGGTACGAAAAGTTCTTTGGTAAAGATACACAGTGCCTCTATAAGGTATTAATAGTAGATTACAGGGTGCTCAAAGTCACTGGTGGCAACAACACCATAATGATGCCATTTCTTCTCTATATCATGACTCACGAGCTTATACATATGGTACGTTTTTCAAGGTTCGAGTGTGCTGTTTGCATCGAGGACAAGACAGAAGAGGAAGACAAAGTGCACCTACTTACCGAATCGGTACTAAGTCGGGTCAAGATGGCAAACCTAGACCTAGTTATTGATTTCTTTAATGGGAAACGAATAACTTTATCTATGAATTAAGGAGGTATTTAGAAGATGCCAATATACGAATATGAGTGTCAATCGTGTGGAACAGTGGTGGAACACTGGCAAAAGGTCTCTGATCCACCACTGGAAACTTGTGAGGCCTGTGGGGGCAAGATGAAAAAACTTATCTCGCAGTCAACATTTCACCTCAAGGGTTCTGGCTGGTATGTAACAGACTATGCAGGAAAGAAAGGAGAATCTAAGAAGAAATCAGAGACAAAGAAATCATCTTCTTCAACTTCCTCAAGTAGCTCCTGTAGTAGCTGCAAAGGCAGCTCATCCTGCTCTACATCGTAAACATCCTGCCATTTTTGTGGATAAATAGGCATTGAGCTTCTTGTCAATAGGTTTATGATAGACCATGACAAGAAGCTTTTTTATTTATAGGAGGCCCCGATGCTTATAGTAATGGACAAGAGCGCAAGTCCTGAAGAACTTGAAGCTGTTGTTGAAAGAATAAAGAAATATGGGTGGGAGGCTAAACCCATTCCAGGAGGAGAGCGTACCGCTATTGGAGTCCTTAGGAACAAGGGCCCCATAGACCCTGCCCTCTTTTTGGATATGCCAGGGGTTAGAGACGTAATTCCAGTTTCTAAACCCTACAAACTGGTGAGCCGGGAGATGCATCCAGATGATACCGTTATCGAGCTTAAACAGGGAGAGCACTCCGTATCTATAGGCGATGGCAAGCTTGTTTTTATGGCTGGGCCTTGTGCAGTGGAATC
>JAMOUE010000203.1 GCA_027068235.1 Deltaproteobacteria bacterium
GGGCAACAGGCTTTATAGGCGCAAATCTCCTTAAGGCATTAACAAGGCAGTCTATAGAAATAAAGGCACTATATCGTCCAAAATCTGCAAAACACCGGCCTGACCTACCTGGTATCTCATGGATAAAAGGCACCATACACCAAGACTCAGCACTAGAAACTCTACTTAATGGCACAGATGTTGTGATCCATTGCGCCGGGCTTATAAAGGCAAAAAGTCCTAAAGAATTTTTCCATGTTAACACCCTTGGGACAAAGAATATCTTAGAGGTAATGAGAAAAAATAAGTTTTCAGGTACCTTCATCTTTGTCTCTTCCCTAGCTGCCCGTAATCCTCAACTATCTCCCTATGCAAAGAGCAAAATGGAGGCTGAAAATCTTGTTAAAACGATGTGTCCTGTCCCAAAAGCCATAATCAGACCCCCTGCTGTTTACGGCCCTGGAGACAAAGAGATCCTTCCTTTTTTCAAGGCCATGGAAAAGGGATGGGTAGTGATTCCAGCTCCAAAGAACAACAGATTCTCCCTCCTGCACGTAAATGACCTGGTAGATGCCATATTGGAGCTTACAAGATGCGATTCTATGCTGCCTGAAATGCCATTAGAACTGGATGACGGCACACCAAATGGCTATAGCTGGGCCGAGGTCATAGAATTATTTGAGAAGGTTAAGAAGAAAAGGGTTATTTCCATTACCCTTCCGCCTTTTATACTCAAAGCTGCTGGCATAGCCGGACTAACCGTGGCAAAAATCTTATCAAGACCTGTCATGATCACCCCCTGGAAGGTACAGGAACTTCTCCATCCAGACTGGGTCTGCAAAAACCATATAAAAAACCATCAACTTTCGTGGAAGCCTCGACTTACCCTCAAGATTGCCCTTGAAAATGGATTAGTTGGCTAATAAAGTCTGTTCCAGGAATCTTTTAAGAGAGGCAGGCCCTGCAGGGCGCTACTATTTTCAAGTGTATTGCTTAAAGGGAGGCTACAACTTTACCCTATGAAGGCAGACCCAAAAACTCTTTCTACTATCATAGATATCCTCAGGGAACACGTCACAACAGAGGTTGACATACACAGTACAACCAACCTTGAGGCTGATCTGTCAATAGATTCATTGAAATCCATGGAAATACTGGCAGCTGTGGAAGATGCCTTTGACATCTCTATTCCAATAAACGTGCTTTCAGAGGTACAGACCGTAGAAGATCTTGCCCTGCAGATAGACAAGTTGTTGAAAGAACAGGAATAACATGGGCCTTTTTGACAAATTCGAAAGGATTGAACAATCACTTGATACGCTGAAACAATACAGTGAGTCCTTCTTCAATGTTGTTCTCCAAGAGATAATATCCAGCACAGAGGCCGTTATAAACGGCAAAAGGACGATTCTTGCCGGTACAAACAACTATCTTGGGATGCCTCACAGACGTGAATGCATAGAGGCAGCTTGCCAGGCAATACAAGAACATGGAACAGGGACAACAGGCTCTCGCATGGCTAACGGCACTTATGCCATTCATGTGGAACTCGAAAAGGAACTATCCCGTTTTTTACATAAAAACCATACTATCATTTTTACCACTGGATACAGTGCAAATCTGGCTGTACTTTCCACACTGGTGGGGCCAAAAGACATCGTAATCCTAGATGCAGACTGCCACGCATCGATCTATGATGGATGCAGACTTGGTGGCGTTCAGGTGTATAGGTTTAGACACAACAACGTTGAAGACCTTGAAAAACGCCTCAAAAGACTTGCTACCAAAGATACCAACATCCTCATAGCCGTAGAAGGCCTTTATAGTATGCTTGGTGACAGGGCTCCACTCAAGGAGATAGTGGAACTCAAAAAGGAATACAATGCCTATCTTTTAGTTGATGAAGCCCACTCACTTGGAGTTTTAGGCCGAAATGGCCGGGGTCTTGCTGAAGAGCAGGATGTTGAAGATGATGTTGACTTTGTGATTGGAACCTTTAGCAAAAGTCTTGGCTCTGTTGGTGGCTACTGTTCAAGCAATCATCACAAACTGGAACTTTTACGTTATGCAAGCAGGCCTTACGTATTTACTGCATCGTCATCACCTGCAAACATAGCAGCGGCCAGAAAGGCGCTTGAGATCATTGAGAAGGAGCCACAGCTAAGGACAAGGTTGTGGGAAAATGCCAATCTACTCTACAGCCGCCTTAAGGACCTTTCTTTCACGATTGGCCCTGCTCCAAGCCCGATTATTCCAGTTAGATTCAAAGAGATACCCAAGGCATTTGCAGCATGGAACGGACTTTTAGAAAACGGCGTATATGTAAATATGGTTCTACCGCCTGCAACGCCAGACGGTACGGCCTTATTGAGATGCAGCCTTAGCGCAGCCCATTCGTTGGAACAAGTGGAGAAGATTGCACAGGCATTTGAAACAATACGACACCTTGCCTAGCGTGAATTGTCCTAGCTGTTTACCCACACCTTTGTATGAAATTCATTATTACCTTCCTGAAACGATATCCCTTTAAAAGCGCTGTTACACTTGCTGCTATGCTTTTAGCAGGCATAGCAGAAGGCTTTGGCATGTCTATGCTCCTGCCCCTTTTGAGCCTTTCAACAGGCACCATGGATCACCAGGCCTCTTCTACCCTTGGCAGGGCGGTATCAAACCTCTTTGCATACCTTGGCGTAAAACCAACCATAGGGATGCTGTTATTCATCTTCGTAGTGAGCATTGTAGTAAAAGTAGTATTGGTGCTACTGGCTAATAAAAGGGTTGGATATATGGTGGCTGATGTTGCAACTGATCTACGCCTGAATCTTTTGAAGGCAGTATTCAATAGCAGTTGGGGTTACTATGTCCATCAACCTGCAGGCAGTATAACAAATGCCTTTGCAACAGAGGCCACACGCTCGGCAGACGCCTATCTCTTTGGCATGAGAACCATTGCCATGCTCATGAATGGTACTGTCTACACCATAGTTGCCCTAATGGTATCGTGGCAGGCCACAATCCTTGCCATTTTAATAGGATCTGGAATCCTTTTGATTCTTAGATTTATGGTGGCAAGGGCCAAAAAGGCCGGTAAGGACCAGACGGTTCTCTTAAAAACCCTCCTCTCTTTTTTGACAGATATCCTTCTTTCCATCAAACCATTAAAGGCAATGGCGAGAGAAGATGCAGCCGAAAAGATTCTCCAGCAAAAGACCTTACAACTAAGAGACGCCCTTCAAAGGCAGGTATTTAGCAAGGAAGCTCTACGTGCCTTGCAAGAACCTCTATCAACAATCTTCTTTGCCCTTGGACTCTACGTTGCCCTTGTAATGCTAAGCCTTCCACTTCCAAGCGTACTTGTAATGGTATACATGCTTGCAAAAATATTAAAGGCCTTACAAAGGGCACAAAGAGAACATCAAGTCATGGTGATTGCCGAAAGCGCCTATTGGTCCCTTTTGGACAAGATAAAAAAGGCTAGTAGGGAAAGAGAGGTATTTTCAGGCACAAGGCCTCCCGTCTTCAAAAAGGCCATAACACTTAAAAGGGTAACCTTCTCATATGAAGACAAGACCATCTTGAAAAAACTAGACATGACAATTCCCAAGGGCTCTTTCACAGCCCTTATTGGCCCATCTGGTTCAGGCAAGACAACCATCGTAGACCTTATTACAGGCCTGTTTTGGCCCCAAGAGGGTGCAGTGCTGGTTGATGACACGCCCCTTGACCAGATAGACCTGCGAAAATGGCGCCAGCAAATAGGATATGTTCCACAAGAAACAATACTTCTTCACGACACTATATTCTTCAATATAACCTTGGGAGATGAAACCATCAGCGAACAGGATGTCATAGATGCCTTAAAAAAGGCTGGAGCATGGGATTTTGTCTCAAAAATGCCCAAAAACATATACAGTATGGTAGGAGAACGCGGTGGACTCATATCAGGTGGTCAGCGCCAGCGCATCACCATTGCAAGAGCACTTGTAAAAAAGCCGAGCCTTCTCATTATGGATGAGGCAACTAGCGCCCTTGACCCCAAAACCGAACAAGAGATATGCACAACACTAAAACAGCTTACAGACTCCGTAACCATTTTGGCTATATCTCATCAACAAACCATACTCAAGGAAGCCGACCTGGCCTACAGGCTAGAAAATGGCAAGGCACATCTTTTAAAGGGAAATCCCTAAAAGTATGCGTATATCCGCCTTCATATATGGACTCACCTGGGGAGGGGCCACAAGACGCCTTCTCACACTGTTAAATGGTTTGTGGCAAAGAGGACACCAGGTTGAACTTGTGGTTGTAGATGCAACAGGACCTCTAGCAAAAGATCATTTGGAAGGTATAAAGCTTCACATATTAAAACAGGGAGTACTTGCTCCTTTTTTTCCACTTCTTTCAAGAAGAAGCAGAATGAGCCTAAGCAAATTTGCATTGGCCCAATACTTTAAAAATACTAATGCCCAACTATTTCTTTCTGCAGCCAACCATGCCCATATTACTGCCCTTTCTGCCAAGATTTTATCTGGTTCAAATTTGCCCTTTGTACTGCGACTAAGCAGCCATGTAACCGCTTCATTAAAAAAAAGCACCAAACTATCAAAAAGGCTTAGATTCCTTCAGGCCAAAAGGCTTTATCCACGTGCAGACAGGATAATTGCCGTTAGTAACGCTGTGGCCGAAGACCTTGTAGATACCTTTGACATAGAAAAAAGGCGTGTTCAGGTAGTTTACAATCCTGTAGTAACGCCTCAACTACTTAACATGGCTTGTGAAACACCAGATCATCCTTGGCTTAGAGATCAGAGGGGACGAAATGTACCCGTACTCATTGCCGCAGGAAGGCTTAAAAAACAGAAAGGATTTACAACGATTATAAAGGCTGTAGACCTTGCCAGACGATTAAGACCCATTAAACTTATCATCCTTGGGGAAGGTAAATACCGAGGACACCTTGAAAACCTTGTCAACAGGCTTGGTCTTCAGGAGGCTGTAGACATGCCCGGCTATGTTTCAAATCCTGTATCTTTTATGGCACGGTCAGATCTGTTCTGTCATGCCTCCACCTTTGAGGGGCTACCCGGCGTGGTTATTGAGGCCCTTGCCACTGGATGTCCTGTGGTATGCACAAATTCGCCTGGCGGTGCTGGAGAGATTCTTGGACATGGGCGCTTTGGAATCCTTGTGCCACTTGGAGATGAAAAGGCCTTTTCAAAAGGAATTTTACAGGCCCTTGATAAAAAATGGGATGGTGACAAACTCAAAGCAAGGGCCATGGACTTTTCCCTGGATCAAGCCATAGATGGTTACATTAACGTCTTTGAAGAACTTTTAAGAAAAGAGAAATGAAAAATATCTGTTTTCTTTTTAACCACTATTTTATACACCAAATACCCCATGCAGCTCCTTATGCATTTGAACTTTCAAAAAACTATTCCAACTTCAAATGTATAATCGCCTGCTCAAGCAGGCAGGAACTTCAATATGCCAAGGAGATAGGAAGCCTTTATCCTGGTCACAAATGCCACTTCAAACTCTTGGCCGTTCCGTTTTATTACCGGTTGGTTGACCCCATCCTTTCGAGATGGGCATTTTACAGAAAAAGACTTGTTCTCAAACACAATATCAACTTTTTCAGAAAAATGGATGTCCTGGTTGCACCTGAGAGAAATTGTATGCAACTAAGGACAAGATTTGGCCTTGAGAACCTGTTGATGATCCATTGCCGTCACGGAGCTGGAGACAGGGCAGGAGGATTTGACAAACGTCTTGGCATGTTTGACTTTGTACTGCTGCCCGGCAAAAAGATAGAAGATAGACTCAACGCCTTAGGCTGGCTCAGAAAAGGACATTATGCCGTAGTGGGCTATCCAAAATTTGAGGTTGTTTTGGGGTTTAACAAAGATAGAAAGCCGCCTAACCTGTTTCAAAATTCCAATACCACAGTAGTTTACAACCCTCATTTCGATCCCAAAGTTACTTCCTGGAACCGTATGGGCCTTGAGATAATGAAATTTTTCAAGGATCATCAAGACTTAAACCTTATATTTGCTCCACACGTTGTCCTTTTCAAAAGACGTTTCAGACACAAGGCCCCCAAGGTGCCACGTGAATATTTCCACCTGCCAAATATCCACATAGACCTTGGCAGCAACCGTTTAGCTGATATGACATACACATTACACTCAGATATCTACCTTGGAGATGCAAGCAGCCAGGTATATGAATTTCTCATTAAACCAAGGCCTTGCATATTCCTAAACGCACACAGGGTACAATGGAAAGGAGACCCTGCCTACATCCACTGGGCCCTTGGTCAAGTTGTGGAATCTGCTAAGGAACTTGAAAAGGCCATACAAAATGCCTTTAAATTACAAGAATGCTTTGCTCCAATACAACAAAAGGCCTTTGAGTACGCATTTTACTCAGAAAAGGGCTCTACCGCTGCGCTACGCGGTGCAAGAGCAATAGCACACTTCCTTTTTAAGAAGCTATATCAATAATGGAGACTACAACGTAAAACCCTCTCCAAGATAAATCCTTCTTACCGTCTCATCACGAACCAGCTCTTGGGCCGAACCTTCGGCAGTTATGCTGCCTTCATTCATTATATAGGCCCTGTGACATATCTTGAGGGTCTCTCTAACGTTGTGATCTGAAATAAGTATTCCTATCCCTTTACGGCTTAGACCTCTAACCAAGTCTTGAACCATATTTACTGTAATGGGATCTATTCCAGCAAAAGGTTCGTCCAATAGGACATAAGATGGATCAAGGGCCAAGGCCCTGGCTATCTCAAGCCTTCTGGCCTCCCCTCCTGACAAGGTCGATGCCTTTTGATCTGACACATGGACCAAATCATATTCCTCAAGAAGTGGCACCGCCCTCTCTTCACACTCGTAGCCAGACAATCCTTTCAACTGCAACACGGCTACAATGTTGTCTTTAACAGAAAGCTCTCCATAAAGAGAACGGTGCTGTGGAAGAAAGGTCATGCCAAGCCTTGCCCTTTTATATAGCTTTAAAGAAGTAACATCCCTATCATCAAGACTTATACTTCCTTCTTCTGGCCTCTCAATACCGGCTAGCATGTAAAAAGTAGTTGTCTTTCCTGCTCCGTTTGGACCTAAAAGACCTACAACCTCGCCCCTATCAACCAAAAGACATACATCCTTAACCACCGTTCTATTGTTAAAGGACTTTTTGAGCCCCTCTGCCTTAAGACCTGACATTTAATCCCTTTCAACACCTAAAAACGCCTTCCGTCAACGCATCCAATCCATTTTCTGTCAAGAGGATAAAGGTTTAACGTGTGCATACCTGCCCTATTCCAACCCTTACCAGAAGCTGACACAAGCGGTTGAGACAACACCTGACGTTCTGAATAGTGACGCTGGCTCAAATCTGTAATCTCCCATGCAAATACCTGACGCCCATATTTTTTACTGTTATCTTGAGCCAATCTGTAAATGCCTCCGTTGTATTCCAATATCTTTCCTGCTGAACGTGCCTTACTCCTGTCAAATCTGATAATTGGATTTAGTGGATGTGGCTTCCAGCCCATAATCAAATCCTTAGAAAAATACAGATTTGTCATCTCGTTTTTCCCTGCACTCACAAACATCCACCATAGTCCATCTTTGAAAAAGAGGGTTGGATCCTTGTATTGATATCCGGACAACAAATTCCCAACATGTTTCCATTCAAATGGAAAGTTTGTAGCCTGGTACAACCTAACAGACCAATCGTCACTAGATTCAGGCACCATATATATATGACTATCTGACTCAAAAATAAATGGAAAGGAAAGATGAAAGGCTTCCTTTAGAACAACGCCAAGATATTCCCACTCTTTCAGATCCTTGCTCTTGGCTACACCGATACATCCCTTTTCTGTCTTACGCTCCATGATTTCAAAAAAAATAAAGAAAAAGCCATCCCTAAATATCATAAAGGGATCGGCCACAAATAGGGCATCTAGGTCGGTTACCTCTTTACCTGTCAGGATAGGAGCCGGACACATTGAAGCAGGCCTTAACTCAAAGGGGCTACTTCCCTCCATCAAACCTATGGACCAAGGCCCAACACCCCCTGTTATCTTAAGCCATATGCGCCTGAGCCTTTTTTTGGTTAAAAGCCTGCTTCTGCCTGCCTTATCACCAAGCTTCAGACCTAAGGCAAAAACAAGTAAATCTAAAAGGAACCTCATTTATTGAAGGCCTTTCTTTAAACAATATTTTTAAAAACCTAGAAAATTATTGATGCTAAGTTGTATAGAAGGATTACTATCAGGTCTGGTTGTCTTTGGAAAGTCTTAGGCGGGCAAATTTGGCTGCATTGGCACTATCTATCCGTATCCACCTTTTACCCTGCAAACACCACCACTGTTTACCATCGTAGCGGGCAACAAGGGAGCCGTGATATTGGAGCATCAGCTCTATCTCTTTTTTGGTGTATTTGCTTTCTACACCCTGGGTTATCTTGGCCTCCTGGCATCCAAAGAGAAACAGGAGACAAAGCACAAAAAATCCCCAGTATAATCTTTTTTTCACATAGCCTAAAAACTTCATGGTCGGAACTTTAATCGGTGAACTTATGATGTCAACAGAAATTTTCTCTTTTTTTCATGATTTTTTGGGAAAAAAAGTGGAGTAATGGAAAAACTTTTCACATCCACAAGCCCCTTATCGGTAAGTTTGAGGGCTGGGATAACGGGAAGGGCAAGAAAACTTAATATCATAAAAGGATTGGTTATTTTACTTCCAAGATCCCTAGCTGCTTGTTTCACCTTATCAAGGCCCAACCTAACCTTTTCAAGCTCCATATCTGACATAAGACCAGCAATGGGCAGGGCCAATAGGGCCTCTATCTTAGAATCATTTGCCACAACAAGTCCTCCCCCACAATCAACAAGGGCCTTCACTGCAAGATACATATCGTTATCATTTGCTCCAGCAACAATGATATTGTGACTGTCGTGGGCAACTGTACTGGCTATGGCCCCCTGTTTCAAGCCGAGACCTTTTACAAATCCAAGCCCTATGTTCCCTGTACCATGATGACGCTCGATAACTGCAAGTTTGATAATATTCTTTTCAGAATCTGCCACCGCAAAGCCGTTTAACACCTTTACAGGCTCAACCAGATGTTTTGTGACTATCTGGCCAGGATCTATTCCTATAACTCTAGCCAGCTCTCCTTCAGCCTTAATGGAAAAATCCAACCTTTCTAAATCAACATCCATAGACCTTGCCGGAAGCCCTTCTGTGGCTTGAATATCAGGCTCCTGAGTCAAGTTGCCTTCCTTGGCTACCATTTTTCCAGCAAAAAAGGTGGCTTTTACACGAAAGTCCCTTAAATCCTCTAGAAGCACCAAATCCGCTCGATAACCAGGAACAATGGCCCCCATATCCCTAAGGCCAAACCTCCTGGCTGGATTTATAGTCACCATAGAAATGGCGGAAATAGGATCTAAC
>JAMOUE010000204.1 GCA_027068235.1 Deltaproteobacteria bacterium
ATAACAGGTTATTGGACTAAAAAAGTGCTCCCACTAAAAATGCCAGCACAACACCCTCTGATTGTGACAAAAGACATGCGTAACGATTTCAAGACTTCTTCAACAACCTTTTATGATTGCAAGCATTTCCTTTACTGCCCGTTCAATTCCCACAAAGACGGAACGTGAAATAATGGAGTGCCCAATGCTAAATTCAACTATCTCACTTACTGCTGCAAGTCTCCCTGTATTTTGATAGTTGAGGCCGTGGCCTGCATGGACTCGCAAACCAAGATCTGTTGCAAGCCTTGCCATGTCCACGATCATATCAAACTCTTTATCCCTTGTTTCCTCATTCCTTGCATCTGCATATCTGCCTGTGTGAATCTCAATGCACTCAGCCCCTGTTCTTTTGGCAGCCTCTATCTGTTCCCTTTCCGCATCTATGAAAAGGCTTACCGGGATACCAGAATCGTGCAGCCTTGAAACAGCTTCGGTAATAGATGTTTCGAGGCTTGCAACATCAAGCCCCCCTTCAGTTGTAAGCTCCTGCCTCTTTTCTGGAACAAGAGTCACGATATCGGGCTTGATTTCAGAGGCAATACCAATCATCTCGTCTGTGGCAGCCATTTCAAGGGTGAGCCTTGTCTGCACTATCTCTCTTATAAGACGAACGTCCCTATCCTGTATGTGGCGCCTATCTTCCCTGAGATGAACAACAACGCCATCGGCACCTGCCAGCTCAACTATTCCTGCAGCAACTACAGGTTCGGGCTCTACCCCTCCCCTTGCCTGACGAATTGTTGCAACATGATCCACATTTATGCAAAGATCTGCCATGATATTCCTCCTGAAAAGGGACTTTTTTAATTCAAACTCCAACGATTCCATACGCTGGGCATGTTCTGGGCCAAGCTCATGATCCTCACCCAAAAGATGCGCCAAACCATGAATAAAGAGCTCAACCAATCTATTTGGCAAGGTGGTAAGACCATGCTCTGCCTCTTCTCTGGCCCTGTCTATGGAGATAACTATATCTCCAAAACAGTCTGGATCATTCATGGGAAAGGAAATCACGTTGGTGGGCCAAGGCCTATTGAACCACCTACTGTTGAACTGTTCTATTGTGGAATTGTCAGTAAGAAGAAGGTTTACTTCCCTCTGATGAAGGCCTTTTGACCTCAAAAGGATGTCGGCACACCTTTGTAAAAAAAGTGTGTCAATGGGCCTTGGATAATCAACAAGTATGCAAACCGGCATGATCTATCATCAGTCGTCTAGGCAAGTCTCTGCCTCTTTCTGTCTTCCTCTTCCTCATAGGCCTGAATGATCCTCTTAACAAGAGGATGTCTAACCACGTCCTTTTTGGAAAAAGTACAAAAGGCAATGCCTTTAATATCCTTGAGAAGCCTTTTGGCCTCCACCAAGCCTGACTGGGCCTTGTCATCAAGGTCTATTTGGGTAATGTCACCTGTTATAACGGCTTTTGAACCAAAACCGATCCTGGTGAGAAACATCTTCATCTGGCTGGATGTGGTGTTTTGTGCCTCATCCAAGATAATGAAAGCATCATTCAGGGTGCGGCCTCTCATAAATGCCAAAGGGGCAACTTCTATTATTCCCCTTTCAAGCAGACGCGCCACCCTGTCAAAGGGCAGCATGTCGTAGAGGGCGTCGTAGAGCGGACGAAGATAAGGATTTACCTTCTCTTCCAGATCTCCTGGGAGAAATCCAAGCCTTTCTCCAGCCTCAACAGCAGGCCGTACCATTATAATCCTGGAGATGTCATCATTTAGAAGGGCAGAGATTGCCATTGCCATGGCAAGATAGGTTTTGCCTGTACCAGCCGGGCCAATGCCAAAGACTATATCGTTTTTTCTTATTGCCTCAACATAATACTTTTGCGCAAGGCTTTTGGGAGAAATCTTTTTGCGCCCAGATTTTATTGTCAGATTATCAAGGAATATATCTGCGATCTTGGCCTTTGGATCTTCACTAAGTATGGTGATGGCAAACTCCACATCCCTTGATTCAAGGGGATAGCCCTGCTGAACCAGATTGTAGAGCTGAACACATGCGCGCTGGGCCAAATCTATGCCAGCGGCATCGCCTGTTATGGTAAGCTGGTTACCCTTGGTCTGGATGTCTACTCCTAGGGCATCCTCAATGAGCTTGAGGTTGCTTCCATGTTCGCCGTATAGATCGATAACCTTTGTATTATCTTCAAAATCAAGATTCCTGCTTATCATGTTGTCAAGAAATGTCTCCTAAGGTCCTATCGTACAATTTTCCCACTCCATACTCTTTTCTTCTTAAAAACTTCTCCCAAGGAGGGCCAATAATCTGCATCTCAGGATGCTCTTTCTGCACCTCTCTGGCTATTTGCATCTCTTTTGTACAGCCCGTACTGTAGGTGGCATCCTTTCCTACCC
>JAMOUE010000205.1 GCA_027068235.1 Deltaproteobacteria bacterium
GGGCCCCATAGACCCTGCCCTCTTTTTGGATATGCCAGGGGTTAGAGATGTAATTCCAGTTTCTAAACCCTACAAACTGGTGAGCCGGGAGATGCATCCAGATGATACCGTTATCGAGCTTAAACAGGGAGAGCACTCCGTATCTATAGGCGATGGCAAGCTTGTTTTGATGGCTGGGCCTTGTGCAGTGGAATCTGAAAGTCAGGCCCTTGAAATAGCTCAAGCAGTCAAGGAGGCAGGTGCAAAAATATTCAGAGGGGGTGCCTTCAAACCGAGATCTTCACCATACTCTTTTCAAGGACTGGGTGTAAAAGGGCTTGAGATACTGGCTAAGGTGCGTGAAGAAACAGGACTTTTCATTGTGACTGAAGCAACTGACCATGAAGTTCTGGATGTGGTGGAAGAGTACACAGATATCATCCAGATAGGTACAAGAAACATGCAAAATTACAGGTTACTAAGACGGGCTGGCCAGGCCCAAAAACCTGTACTCTTAAAAAGAGGCATGTGGGCAACAATGGATGAATTTCTTATGGCTGCAGAATATATAATGTCAGAGGGTAACAATCAGGTCTTGTTGTGTGAGAGGGGAATTCGAACCTTTACAAGGCATTCAAGAAATACCTTGGACATCAATGCAATTCCCTATATGAGAAATGAAAGCCATTTACCAATTGTTGTTGATCCAAGCCATGCTGCTGGCCGCAGGGATCAGGTAATTCCTCTTGCTAGGGCCGCTGCTGCCACTGGGATAGACGCATTAATCGTAGAGGTTCACAACCATCCAGAAAAGGCCATGTCAGATGGTCCTCAATCCCTCTATCCAGAGCAGTTCTTTAAGCTGGTTGAAGGGCTTAAAAACATGAATATTCCATTATAAACTACCTTTACACTTGTCAAATTATACTCCTTATGTTATTGAAGCATTCGTTCGCAGGCGGCGTAGCCAAGTGGCTAAGGCGACGGTCTGCAAAACCGTTATTCCCCGGTTCGAATCCGGGCGCCGCCTCCAATTTTTTATTAATGCCTTCGGTCGTTTTTCTTATTGTTAAATTCACCTTCATTCTCGTAAGTCTTCACGGATATTCTAAATACAGTTCAATGAATCTAATCACATGAATCATAAATTGGAGACATTATGGCCTTCATGGAAATCAGCATCATTCCAATAGGTACAGGCAGCACAAGCCTCTCCAGTCACGTTGCCTCAGTAGTTAGCCTTGTGAAGGAAAGTGGCCTTGCCTTTCAACTGCATGATATGGGCACAACTGTGCAGGGTGAAGTAAAAGAACTTCTTGATCTGGCACGCCAACTTCATGAAGCCATGTTCAAGGACAATGTAAAAAGGGTATATACGGTCATAAAACTTGATGACAGAAGAGATAAACAAACTAGCTTGGGGCAGAAGACAAAGTCTGTGGAAGACAAACTATGAAGCAGTATATCCCACTTATTACATTTATATTTTTTTGCGTTATGACCATTGTTGGCATCGTACTTGGTGAATCTCAAGACGTCTTTCAAAAGGCCATAGCCATCTGCCTAAGTTGTATTGGAATTGGTTAATGGAACGGTTCAGGCATCTTATCCAAATAGTAGCTGCCTTCATTGCAAACAGTAGGCTATGGGTGACCCCAACAAACCCTATTTACAAAGGTCCTCTTAAACACATATGCTTCCCAGGCC
Source organism: Deltaproteobacteria bacterium (assembly GCA_027068235.1). Lineage (GTDB taxonomy): Bacteria > Desulfobacterota > Dissulfuribacteria > Dissulfuribacterales > QOAL01 > JAADCZ01. Next base: position 1,687 of record JAMOUE010000205.1, read on the forward strand.
TCAACTGCTACTCATGCCCTGCAACCCCATGGGCATGTCCCCTTGGAGCCTTGCAAAGTGTCCTAGCCAATATGAAAGCAAACCTATCGGCAGGGAAATTTAACCTTGGATTCTATGTCTTGGGCTCCATTGGAATGGTTGCCTCTTTGATTGGCAGGATGCCCTGTGCTTGGTTTTGCCCCTTTGGACTCATTCAAGATATTCTTTTCAAGGTAAGACTTCCCAAGATAGAATTTTGGAGGCCTTTATCAATAGGACGTTATATCACCCTCTTTTTACTTGTCATTCTATTACCACTTCTTGTTACAGATCAATTTGGTTTTGGCCAGACCTGGTTTTGCAAATATCTTTGTCCTGCAGGAACCCTTGAAGCTGGCCTTCCTCTGCTTATCATGTCACCTGAACTTAGATCAGCCATAGGCATGCTTTTTTACAGTAAGTTCACCATTATGGCCATTTTTAGTATCTGGAGTATGGTTACCACCAGGCCATTTTGCAGGGCAGCGTGCCCGCTTGGGCTTATTTTCGGTTTCTTCAACAAGATTAGCTGGCTTAGACTCAGATTTAACTCAGGTATTTGCGTTGATTGTCATGCCTGTGAACTTATCTGCCCGACAGGTGTCTTTTTTGCGACTGGTAGGGATGATATAAACTCGACCAAATGCATAAGATGTTTTCGTTGCTATTCCCTATGCCCAGGAGGAGCA
>JAMOUE010000206.1 GCA_027068235.1 Deltaproteobacteria bacterium
GTCTCCTTTGGTTAAAGAGATTGGCCAGGTGATACAAGATGTATTTGATGAGCTGGAACAGGATGTGAAGGAGCAGGTGGCCGCAGGTGGTATACAACTAACAGGAGGCACCAGCCTCTTGCGTGGTTTTGACTTGTACTTATCTGAGCTTCTGGGGGTTGGCGTCAGGATGGTTGATAATCCGCTTGAAACAGTGGTCCTTGGGGCTGGTGAAGTGCTTTCTGCACTAGCTGCCTATAAGGCCGTGTTTGCAAATTGAGTGTAATTTAAAGATAATTAAAGATAATGGAACCAGTTACTGCCGATATCACATCATCAAACGGTTTACCATTTGTCTCTGTTGTGATTCCTGTTTACAACGAGGAAGAAAATGTCACAGAGCTTTTAGAGCGGGTAACAGATACCCTATCTGCCACAGGCTATCCCTATGAAATAATCGTTGTAGATGATGGAAGCACCGATAGGACTCCCCAGATACTAAGGTCCTTGAAAAGTCGGTTTAAGGCGTTGAAAGTCGTTTTATTCAGGAGAAATTTTGGCCAGAGTGCTGCAATGACGGCTGGCTTCGACCTGGCCAGAGGGGACATAGTTGTCACCATGGATGGGGATTTGCAAAACGACCCTTCAGATATCCCTTTGCTTGTTAAAAAGATACTCGAGGGCTACGATGTTGTGGCCGGTTGGAGGAAGGATAGGAAGGATGCCTTTGTTTCAAGACTTCTGCCTTCTAAGATAGCAAACTGGATAATAGGCAGGACTACTGGAGTCAGGCTTCATGATTATGGTTGCTCCTTAAAGGCCTATAGAAAAGAGATATCTAAGAATTTACTGCTTTATGGTGACCTTCACAGATTCATCCCAGTGCTTGCAAGTCTACAAGGGGCCAAAATAGCCGAAGTAGTTGTTACCCACCATCCAAGGCTCAGAGGCAAAAGCAAATACGGCATTGGCAGAACCTATAGGGTCTTGCTGGATCTTATGCTTATGCTGTTTTTTCAAAAATTTGCAACCCGTCCATTACAGTTTTTTGGTTCTGCTGGGGGAGTCATGTTTATAGTGGGACTTGCAATTAATTTGTATCTTTCCTTTGAAAAGATAGTCAATGGACAAGATATTGGTGGTCGTCCGTTACTCCTTCTTGGGGTGCTCCTTATCCTTTCTGGACTAATACTTTTTGGTATAGGCCTTTTGGCAGAACTAATAATCAGGACCTACTACGAGGCAAGCGGAAAGCGGATCTATGCAATTAGGGAGATCTTGGAGTGATATGATGTGAGCAAGGAGACACAGAGTAGTCTTTCAAGATTCAACGTTGTAAGCAATGGTATCCCTTTTTGTTTCTGCCAATTTTTAAGGAAGTCTTAAACAGTTTTGGATAAAATAAAAGGACTTGGTAAATTTTTACTTAGGCTGGCCATAAGCGTAGTTATCCTTACGTGGCTTTTTTCACGTATCGATATAGGCGCTGTGCTTTCTGCCTTTTCCATGATCCCGCTGCCAATCTGGCTTGGCTCCTTTTCCCTGTATGTCTTTTCTCAGATATTAAGCAGTGTAAGATGGTTCATAATAGGGAAGGTTCTTGGCTTTGGAGGCCGTTTTATAACATATTTGAAGTTCTATTTTGTGGGAATGTATTTTAACCTCTTTTTGCCCTCTGCCATAGGAGGGGATGTCTTAAAGGCCTTTTTCCTTTCAAGAGGTGGTAATGGCAAGTTGAAGGCGTCGTATTCCATAGTTTCAGATAGGCTTTTGGGCCTGTGGGCAATGTTTATAATAGGCGCAATAGCCAGCACTTTCTCTGAAGAAGGGCTGCCTGGCAAATGGCGGCATCTCCTTTTGTTTCTTGCCATAGCAATGACTGGTACCGCCCTTGTCATTCCTGTCTTTTCAAGGTTTATAAGTTCTCTAAACTCAAAGCTTGGCCCAGGCCAAGGACTTGCTAGAAGGATTCTTGGCATGGTGGAATATATGTTGATATTTTGGCGATATCCAAAAAGCCTGTTGTATGGTTTGGGGCTTTCGCTTCTACTGCAGCTTTGTGGTATGACTGGGGCCTATTTACTTGGGCAAGGGCTTGATATTGGCGTGGGTTATGGATTTTATTTGAGTGTTTTGCCTATCATTGCACTGCTGACTGTGTTACCTATCAGTTTAAGTGGGCTTGGAGTTAGAGAAGGTGGTTTTGTGTTTTTTTTCCAGCTTAAAGGGGTTCCCATAGAGAAGGCAGTGGCATTGAGCCTTAGTGTCTTTGCCATTCAAGCTGCTGCTGCCTTTATAGGTGGAATCGGTTATATGGCAGGGGTTCACAAAGAGGCTATGGGTGAAGGTTAGGGATAGATATGGAGCTTGCTCTCTTGGGGCAGAATAATATTGCTAAGGTAGCC
>JAMOUE010000207.1 GCA_027068235.1 Deltaproteobacteria bacterium
TCATCAGGATGCACTTGGTTGAATCAGGATCAATCCAATCCAAGTTCGGCCATTAAATCGTTAACATCATCCTGATTGTCTGTTTTTTTAGGGGTTGCAGTGGTATCAATGCCATTTTCAATAACATTATCAACATGTTCCTGAATCTCTTTTGCCTCTGCTCCCTCTTTTGGCTCGAGTCTGATGAACTCTGTCTTTTCCAGATTCATCTCTACGTAAAAAGGATTCATGTCATCGGTGCGAAAGGCAATCTTTCTGCATTCTGGCTTATCCAACATAGTTGCCACTGACAAGGTTATGGCAGACGATATGGTAATCGCCTTAGGCTGATTGTTATTTGCCGAAAGTCCATATTTGGTCTCTATCTTCTGTCTGGCCTTTCCAATAACCTGATTTATTATCTCACCTACATAGTTGACCACCTCATCAGAGTCAAAGTCGTTTGATATCTCCTCATCAGGAAGCCCCATAAAAGTCATTGCCTTTTTGTATATCTCAAGAGAGGCCTCTTTAGACAGATTCATTATGAATAGGCCAGAATAATCACCTGTGAATTGAACAAAACAACCAAGATCTGGCTTTAAGCTAATGGATGGAACGTCTTGAATGGTAGGTGCGTAACTCACAGCCATTCCTGTGGAGGTATCAATAACCTCTTTTACGGCTGAACAGAATATCTTTGCTACCTTATCAACGGTTTTAAGAGAATGCTCCTGCATGTTTTCCCCCTGATGCCTTTTTCAGAAAAGCGGCGGATGCAGGGCAACTCTTGTGACAGAGTTAGTTACAGGAATCTTTATCTTCCTGGAACTCAACCTCTTCTGTCTCTGCTTCCCAGCGCCGCTTTTCATTTACATAGCCAAGCCCCAGGGCAGCTGCTGCTCCAACTAGTAGGCCCATAAAACCTGCAAACACCCATAGTGAGGAACCGCAGTTACCACTTTCAGGCGGCTCAAGCTCTTTCTGACAGTATCGGCAAACAAGGGCATCTTTCTTAATACGTTCTTTACAATATGGACAAATCTTTCCAAACATATCCTGCCTCCAAGGCTATATTGAATATTGTGAATTACAGATACCTATTTCCCTTTTATACCAAATAAATCCATCTTTGTATTCAAGGCATACAGGATAAACCCTAACGCCTTGCCTTAAGATACGATGAAATGTATTGAAAAAATATGGATCGGTTTCTTTGTTGGCATCAAAACACTCCACATGGGGACACAGAACCAAAAAGACAACCATGGCCATGTATCCTTTGTCGACCAATTCCCCAAGTTCCATAAGGTGCCTTCGGCCCCTTTCAGTAGGCGCATCTGGAAAGAGTGCCCTTCCATCCTTTTCAAGAGTGCACCCCTTTACCTCCACATAAACCTTTTTATCCTTTCTCAAGGTAACAAGGAAATCTAGCCTGCTTTTTCCAACCTTTACCTCTGGTTTAATAGACTTGATCTGGCCAAGTGGACTAATTTCTGAATCGGACAATATCTTTGAAGCAATCGTCGAGTGAAAGCCTGAATTTACAAGAACCCAGTGGCCAGAATCAGACCTTGCAGCAATGAGGTCCCAGTCGGTCTTTCTCCCCTCTTTGTTTGCCTTGGATAAAAGCACTTGATTACCAGGATAGAGAAGCTCACGAAGTCTGCCAGGATCGCGAACGTGTGCCTTAAGCTCCTGACCGCTTTGCGTATCTGAACATATACCTAAAAACCTGTTTGGCCTTTTAACAAATATGGCTCTTTTATCATATGGGATTTCAAGTAGCCTTTTCATTGGCTCTTTTCTTTTCCTCAGCATCGGAAAGCCTTAGATATAAAGGGGTAAGAGTTAGCGGATCGTGAGGCCCGTTTACATCAATCAGCCTCTTTCCAAGATAGGCACATAAAAGTGGACGAGGATACCACAAATATTGAGGAGCAATAACAGCCCTGTCACCATAAATGTCTTTAATTACATCCAAATAAGTTGAAAGTGCAGAACCCAAAAAAAATATCCTTTCATGCCCCTGTGCGTAATTAATGAGTTCTTGCGGATTAATCACCAAATAGTCAGTTATTCTTTTGGCCCAGTTACTATCTGTTGAATAAATGGCACAGTAAATCTGTCCCTTACGTGCATCTATCACCGGACATATGAGACTTCCATTTGGCCCAAACACCCCGTTTTGGGCTAACACATCCAGGGTTGGCACACCAATTATAGAAGCACCAGTTGACAAGCAGAGCCCCTTGGCAGTAGCCAGCCCAATCCGAAGACCAGTAAAGCTTCCTGGTCCAAGGCTTACGGCAACTGTATCAAGGGCCTGCCATTCAACCCCTGTCTCTTCAAGAAGAAAGAGAATGGATCTCATTAACCTTCTTGAATAGGTGCTTTTTGAACCAACTATTATCTCACCACTTGATCCACCTTTGTCCCAAAGGGCCACTCCCCCTGTAAGGCCTGATGTCTCTATTGCTATTACCGCCATGAGCTACCTTTGAAAACTGACCTTTTGCTCAATAAATAAGCTGCCGTTGCATTCAAAAAAATAACCTTGAAGTATAAAAAAGCAGCCCCTTTACAGTTAAGGCTTTGGAATGGTAGGCAAAAGACCAAGCAACCTTGCAATATCATTATAGAATACCAGTAGCATGAGAGAACCAAGGATAAAGAGCCCTATCTGCTGTGCAAATTGCATCTGACGAGGTGTAAGCGGCCTTCCCTTTATTGCTTCCAGGGCAAAGAAAACTAGATGTCCACCATCAAGAACAGGAATAGGTAAAAGATTTAATATACCAAGGTTTATTGAAAGCACTGCCATGAAGTAAAAAAGGTTCAAAAGCCCCTGCTGGGCCTGCTGACCTGCCATCTGTGCAATCATGATTGGGCCCCCAAGGGTAGAAAGGGGTATCACGCGCTCTATAATTTTGACAAACCCCTCCCAAGTAAGCCGTATAATCTCCCACGTCCTTTCAAAAGACATGAAAAAGGCCCTGACTGGATCAACCTTTTCTATATGTATATTTCCAGATGCGGTAACTCCGATGATGGGGACCTTCACCTCTTCTCCAAAGATGTTTTTCAACGTGGTGAATTTGGGTTTAATCTTGAAGGAAAGGGTTTTGTCACCTCTTTTAATCTTTACGATAATCTCTTTACCTTGGCTCTCCTTAATCGTCTTTGAAACATCTGCCCAGCTTTTGATCTGTATATCATTGACAGCCAAAAACACATCTCCCTTTTTCAGACCCGCCGCAGCCGCAGGAGAATCCGGTTCAACAGAGCCAATCTCAGGCAGAAGTATAGGATTGCCATATATGAGTAAAATGAAGAAAAAGATAACCTGTGCCAAGAGAAAATTGGCAAAAGGCCCTGCTGCAACTACAAGGGCCCTTTGATATACAGGTCTGTGGGAGAATGATAGATGTTGTTCTTCTGGTGGCACCTCTTCATTTGGCAACTCGCCAAGCATCTTGACAAAGCCACCAAGGGGAATTGCCGATATGCAGTAGTCGGTCCCATTTTTTATGATTCCCCATACCCTTGGACCAAAACCAATGGAAAACTTGAGGACCTTAATCCCAAAAAGACGTGCTACTGTAAAATGGCCAAGCTCATGAAAAAATATAAGTCCACTAAGAACTAGGAGAAACGACCAAAGGGTTGTCATATTTATTCCTTAATCTAGTAGTCCGGCCTTGTGCTGGGCCTTGAGCCTTGCCATGGCATCTGCCTGAAGCACATCGTCAAGACTATTCATGGCCTTGCCACCCATCTCTTCCAAAACATCAGAGATTATCTCTGGAATCTTCAAATAAGGAATCTGTCCCTGCAAAAAGGCCTCTACAGCAACTTCATTTGCTGCATTTAATACTGTTGTAGCGGTCCCACCCATTTCAAGCGCCTTAAAGGCCAGAGCGAGACAAGGGAACTTATCCATCTGAGGCGCCTCAAAGGTGAGAGGCCCCATCTTTACAAGATCAAGAGAGGGTAAATCCAACTCCATCCTATCAGGCCAATATAGGGCATAAGAGATAGGAACCCTCATGTCTGGAATACCCAGTTGAGCTATGATGGAACCATCAACATATTCCACCATGGAATGTATGATAGATTGTGGATGTACTACCACCTCTATCTTTTCCGGCGGAACAGAAAACAACCAACGGGCCTCAATTACCTCTAGCCCTTTATTCATCAATGTTGAGGAATCCACTGAAATCTTTGCTCCCATTGACCAGTTGGGATGTGCCACTGCCTCTTGTGGTGTAATCGAACCAAGCTCGTCTTTATCCTTGGTTCTAAATGGGCCACCAGAGGCTGTAAGAATAATCTTTTTGACCATAGAATCCCTGTAACCCTGAAGACACTGGAATATGGCCGAATGTTCACTGTCGATGGGAAGAAGATTGACCTTGTGTTGCTCAACAAGGCGCATAACAAGTGGACCTGCAGCAACTAAGGTCTCTTTGTTGGCTAGGGCAACATCCTTACCGGCTTCAATAGCTGTCACAGTGGGAATAAGCCCTGCAGCACCAACCATTGATGAAACTACCAGATCTGCCAAAGGCATAGATGCAAGCTCGTTATAACCCTCTTTTCCCCACAAGATCTTCACATCTTTATCAGAAACAAGCCCTTTCAAATCATCTGCCAGATCCTTTGTCATAACGGCAACCTTCTGGGGAGAAAATTCCTGAATCTGTTGGGCTAAAAGGTCTAGATTCTTGCCAGCAGCAAGACCTACAATATTGAGCCGGCCCTGTGATCTCCTCACAATATCTGCTACACTGGTCCCAATGGAACCGGTTGAACCAAGAACCACTATATTTTTATGTTGTTCCATAAGATTGACCTTTTTTAACCCAAATAAAAATTACCTTCACTGAAATATAAGACCCAGAAAAGTACAGGCCCGGCAAGTAGCAGGGCATCAACCCTGTCGAAGATTCCACCATGACCTGGAAGAATGCGACCTGAATCCTTGAAGCCAAATGAACGCTTTGCCATGGATTCCACAAGATCTCCTGCCTGACTCACAAGGGCAAGTAGTATTGCAAGAGGAACAAGGAGTCTTAGATCAAAGAAATTAAAAAAGATGGCCCAGGAGAAAAATGCCCCCATTGCACTGAAAAAAAGCCCGCCTGCAGCCCCTTCAACGGTCTTTCCCTTGCTGATAGCTGGACAAAGTTTGCGTCTGCCAATGGCCCGGCCTATATAATAGGCGCCAGTATCTGCTGCAAACACTACTATCAATAGGAAAAATATCCAGAGCCTTCCATAGGGCATAAATCTTATTAATGCTATAAGGCCTGAGCACATACCTATGTATGATGCACCAAAAACAAGGATTAGAAAGGCAAAAAAGGGATTTTTATGGGATGAATATGTAAAAATTGCCAGTAGAGATGAGAAAAAAAATACTAAAAAGACTCCAAAGAGCAGATATATCTCTTGCTGAAAATATATTGCTAATACCGGTATGGATAGACCTTGCAGAATTCCTAAAGCAATAAGTACGAGCCTGCCAGGAAAGGCCATTTCATAATATTCGTAGAGGCATAACGCAGCTACGATAACGATTAGAGCGCTAAAAAAAGCCTCGCCTCCCCACGTAAGCCCGCTAACAAGCACGGGGAGTAGACTCAGAGCTGTCAGGACTCGCTGCCTGTGCATCTTAGTAATATCTGCTCGCTAGTTTTTCCAAAACGACGTTCACGCCTAGAAAAATCATGTAGGGCCTTAAACAGTTCCTTTTTGTCGAAATCTGGCCACAAGGTCTCTGTAATATAAAATTCGCTATAGGCGGCTTGAAATAGCAAAAAATTGCTTAGCCTCTGCTCACCACTTGTACGTATAATGAGGTCTGGGTCTGGAATATCAGAAGTATAGAGATACGAGGCAAACAATTCTTCGTCTATCTCATCTGGTGAAATCTCACCATTAACGCAGCCTTGGGCAATCTTTCTTGCCGCATCGGCTATTTCGCTTCTGCTACCATAGCTTAGGGCCAAAACGAGCTGCATCTCAAAATTTTTGGATGTCTTCTCCATGGTCTCAAAAAGAAGGCGTTTTACCTTTGGAGGTAGCCTGTCAAGCTCTCCTATGGCCCTTAACCTAATCCGATTCCCTAAAAGTTCATCAACCTCTTTTTGGAGATAGTCATAAAGGAGGTCCATCAGGGCATCCACTTCATCCCTAGGCCGTGACCAGTTTTCCTTTGAAAAGGCATAAAGGGTAAGATAGGGAATGTTAAGCTCACGTACAGCAGTAACAATCTCCTTAACCGTCTTTGCCCCTTGCCTGTGCCCCATGATTCTGGGCATGAATCTACGCTTTGCCCACCGCCCGTTTCCATCCATAATAATGGCAAGATGCCTGGGAAGGTTTTTCGGCTTTTCAATAGAGATGGTATTTGTCACTGACTAAAACTCCATGATCTCCTTTTCCTTGTTACCCAAAATTTCCTCAACCTTTTTTATATGCTTGTCAGTGATCTTCTGAACCTCGTCTTGCAACTTGTACATCTCGTCTTCAGAAATCTCTTTATCCTTCTTCTGCGCCTTTAACTTTTCAATTGCATCTCTTCTAACATTTCTAATGGCAACCCGACAATCCTCAGCCATCTTTTTGATAAGCTTGACCAGTTCCTTCCTTCTTTCCTCTGTAAGTGGCGGAACGGCCACGCGGATTATCTTGCCATCGTTGGACGGAGTCAAACCAAGGTCTGAGGCCAAAATGGCCTTTTCTATATCTCCAAGGATATTGTTATCCCAAGGCTGAACTGTTAACAGGCGGCTTTCTGGAACAGAGATGGAAGCGACTTGATTAAGGGGCATTGTTGTACCGTAATAATCTACTGTTATCCCCTCCAACAAGGCAGCCGATGCCCTGCCAGTTCTCACATGAGAAAGCTCCTTTTCAAAGGCAGCAATTGCCTTATCCATCCTTTTGTCAGCATCCTTTATCACCTGATTACTCATGATTATATTTCCACCTCCTTAGAACGCGAACTTTATTCGGCCACTATGAGACTTCCAATGTCATGGCCTGCCACCGCCTTAAGGATATTTCCTTCTTTTAACATATTGAACACCATTACAGGAAGCCCCGAATCCTTTGCAAGGGCAATGGCAGCGGCATCCATGACCCTAAGCCCCCGTTCAAGCACCTCGGAATAGGTTATACGGGGAATCCTCTTGGCATCTTTGTATTTATAAGGGTCCTTATCATAAACACCATCCACCCTGGTGGCCTTAAAGAGTATTTCAGCCTCTATCTCAAGTGCCCTAAGGGCAGCAGCCGTATCAGTGGTAAAGTATGGATTGCCCGTTCCTGCTGCAAATATAACTACTCTACCATTTTCAAGATGTTTTATAGCCCTTAACCTCACAAAGGGCTCGACCATCCTTCCAACCTCAATGGCAGATAAGACACGCGCAGGGATATCCTTTCTCAAAAAGGCATCTTGCAACGCAAGGCTGTTTATGACAGTTGCAAGCATGCCCATCTGATCTGCTGAGGCGCGATCCATACCTTTTGCAGCACCTGATACTCCTCTAAAGATATTGCCACCACCAACAACCAGCGCCAATTGGACACCTTCTGCCCTGGCCTTGGCAAGCTCATCCACAACTTTGTCTAGAAACTCTGGGCTAATGCCATAGGGCTCATCCCCCATTAGGGCTTCGCCACTAAGCTTTATAAGGACCCTTTTATACTTTGCAGACATTCGTTTTATTTTTCTCCAACCTGATAACGAACAAAACGACGAATGGATATATTCTCACCCATCTTTGCTACAAGCTCATTAAGAAGATCCTGAATAGTCAGATCTGGGTCCTTTACATAGGGCTGTTCCAATAGGCATATCTCTTTTAGATATTTTTCTATCCTGCCTTCAACTATCTTATCTACTATGTGCTCTGGCTTTCCTGACTCCAGGGCTTGCTGTTTGTATATCTCCCTTTCCTTGTCTAAAACGTCTTGGGGAGCATCTTCTCTTTTTATGCAAAGCGGATTGGTTGCTGCAATGTGCATGGCAATATTTTTGGCAAACTCTATAAACTGGTCTGTCTTTGCAACAAAGTCTGTCTCACAGTTTACCTCAACCATAACGCCTAGTTTATTACCAGCATGTATATAACACTGCACCACGCCTTCGCTGGTGGCCCTTCCGGCCCTTTTGGCTGCAACTGCAAGGCCCTTTTGGCGCAAATAGTCAACGGCCTTATCCATGTCACCATCACATTCCTGTAAGGCCTTCTTGCAATCCATCATTCCAGCATTGGTCCTTTCTCTAAGTTCCTTGACCATAGCAGCGGTTATCTGTGCCATAATATTTTATCCTCCGTTATTTTTAGCGTTAAACAGAATTACGAGGTGGCTGCTCCGGCTGAATTCAGCACGCAACCACTATTAATGTACCTATTTCTAAAAGGTACCTACAAAAAAATACCTAGGATTTACCCAAAATATCTAGGAAGTTGTTTCCTTAACGGCCTCTTGAGCAGGTGCCTGTTTAGGCTGCTCCACTTCAGGTTTGGCTTCTTGTGCCGATTGCTCTGCCTCTTGGCCCTGTTGTTCTGCTGCAACCTCTTCTTCCACTTCCTTATCTGTCTCAGCTTGAACAGACTCTTCATAAAGCTGTTTGCCTTTGATTACAGCATTGGCAATAAGAGAGGTCAAGAGCCTAATGGCCCTGATAGCGTCATCATTACCTGGAATTATATAATCTATGCCGTCAGGATCACAGTTGGTATCAACTATGGCAACAACTGGAATGCCAAGCTTATTGGCCTCTTTTACGGCTATCTGTTCATATCTTGAATCCACAACGTAAAGAACCGATGGAAGACCATCCATGTCTTTGATTCCACCGAGGTTTCTTTCAAGCTTTTGCCTACGTTTCTCAAGCTTCAATATCTCTTTTTTGGGAAACATCTCAATGGAACCATCTTCAAACATGGACTCTATTCTCTTTAACTTGTCGATACTCTTACTGATGGTGTGGAAATTGGTAAGCATGCCACCAAGCCACCTGTGATTTACATAAGGCATTCCACACCTAGTGGCCTCTTCATAGATGGATTCTTGAGCCTGTTTCTTGGTACCCACAAACATGACATTGCCACCGTTTGCTACAGTATCGACAACAAACTCGTATGCGATCTTAAAAAGTCTTACAGTCTTTTGAAGATCAATGATGTAGATGCCATTTCTTGCTCCGAAGATGTAAGGTTTCATCTTCGGATTCCAGCGGCGTGTCTGATGTCCAAAATGCACGCCAGCTTCAAGAAGCTGTTTCATTGTCACATAAGCCATTTTTTAATCCCCCTTTGTGGT
>JAMOUE010000208.1 GCA_027068235.1 Deltaproteobacteria bacterium
ATGCCTTCAGGAAGTATCCGAAGACCTATTATGCCCAGAAGGGGCTTCTCGCCCTTGCCAATGCATATATGGCTTCCGGTGCATACGATAAAGCGGTGGAGTATCTCCGCATGGTTCTGGAGAAAGCTACTGACGACGATATCATAGCACAGGCATCCGTTTCCCTTTACGAGTATTACATGAAGCAGGGGCAGGTGGACAAAGCCATAGAGGTGCTTAGTGACGTCCTGAAGCATTCGAAGGATGAGAGATTGCGCCAGTGGGCTGAGGCGAAGATTGCCGAACTGGCTCAGGAATACCAGTCCCGTCTCATCACAAATGATGAGCTTCTGAAGAGCAGCAGGACCGCTGCGGTTTATGTCCTGTACAATCCGGGGGTGCGCATGTATCAATCGCAGGACTACTTTGCCGCCAAGCCGCTTCTGGAGAAATTCATCAAGTTCTACCCGGATGATACCCTTTCCGCCCGCGCCGCTGTTGCCCTTGCGAAGATTTATATCGAGGAGGGCAACCACGCCAAGGCAATAGATATCCTGAACACCGTCAATATGGACAATCTGCCGCCCGACGTGAAGAACGATGCCTATTACTTCTATGCCATCTCCGCCCTTGCTTTAGGCGATTACGCCAATGCTGCCCGCTATCTGTCCCGCCTGCTGGACGACCCCGAATACGGAAAGCTGGCTCAGGAGAAATTGACCAAACTCGTTATGGCTCATCCGGAGTATGCGGACTATCTGCCGCAGGATAATCCCGTCTATTCTTATGTGAAGGCGGTGGATGCCCTGAAGAAGGGGGACACTCTTGCCGCAATCACATATCTGGAGAAGTATCTCCAGAGCAATCCATCCGGGAAAGAAGACGTCCTTTTGACCCTGATTGACCTTTCCTACAAGAAGAAGGATTACAGCAGGAGTCTAAAGTACGCGAAGGAATATCTGGATTCGGGATATACTTCCAAGAAGGACGTGATACTCTTTATCGCAGGGGCGTCCGCCTATCAGCTGGGTTATCCCGGAGAGGCGCTCCAGTACTGGGACCGGCTTCTGTATGAATTTCCGGACAGTCCGATGGCTGAGAAAGCCCTTACATTCGCCAGACAGATTCTTTCTGAGAAGCCCGAATTGTTCGCTCTGGACCTCAAGAGCCCGGCCCTTCAGAAGGTAAAGAAGTACAGCCGGATTTACGACCTTTACAAGCGCAAGGAGTACCAGAAAGTCATAGAGATGCTGGCAGGGGACGATTCGCAGGAGGCTCTAAGGTTGAAGGGACTTGCATATCTGGGACTTAAGGATTACGAGAAGGCTTACAGGTTGCTGTCCATGGTGCAGGAGACCCCTGAAATTGCTTTCTTTAAGGGCGAAGCCCTTCTCGGACTCAAGAGGTACAGGGAAGCCTACAGAATGTACAAGAAAGCCCTTCAATCCCAGAATCCAAAGGTGCAGGAGCTTGCCCGCCAGAGAATCCAGTTGCTGGAATCGAGAGGGATAAAGGGATAAGCCATGAGACAGAAGACCAGGAAACTCATAGAGGAGTTCCGTAAGGGAAATATAAAAGCTCTTTCTCGCCTTATTACCTATATCGAGAACTGGATAGAGGCGGAGGAAATACTCTCCGAATTCTATTCGAACATTGGGAAAGCCCACAGGGTGGGATTCACGGGACCTCCGGGGGCTGGTAAATCTACCCTTCTCAACAGGGTGGCTCTCGAGATGAAGCATAGGGGCATGAATCCGTCCATCCTGGCGGTGGACCCCACTTCCCCCTTCTCCGGAGGCGCCCTACTCGGTGACAGGTTCCGCATGATGGATGCTTCCAACAGCGGGGTGTTCATAAGGAGCATGGCTTCGAGGGGCAGTCTCGGAGGCATTGCCCGCACCACCATATTCGTCGCCGATTTGATGGATGCCTTCGGTTTCGACCCCATACTCATAGAGACGGTGGGGGTGGGACAGATAGAGCTGGACATAATGCGGGCTTCGGATACCGTCGTGGTGGTTCTGGTTCCCGAATCGGGTGATGGAATTCAGGCAATGAAGGCTGGACTGATGGAGATAGGGGATATATTCGTTGTCAATAAAGGGGACAGACCCGGTGCCGACAGATTCGTTATGGACGTGGAGATGACCCTTCAGCTGGGGGAGAGTCTCAAGGACAGGGACTGGAGGCCACCCGTCATAAAGGCATCTGCTCTGAAGAACGAAGGAATTTCAGAGATAGTGGATGCCATCGAAAGGCACAGGCAATACCTGAAGGAGAAGGGTAAATTCGATGAGAACCGCGTCCGCAGGTATCGGGAGGAGATAGAGGAACTGGTGAAGCAGAAGTTGTGGGAGAAATTTATCCGGAGCCTGAATCTGGAAGAGGAAATCGAAAAGGCTTACAGGGAAGGGAAGAGCCCGTACGTGGTGGTGAAGGAGGTGATGGGGGATAAGCAGTCCATCTGATTAAATCTCTACCACCAAATCAGGAATAAAACCATCCTTGGGCTCATCGGGATATCCGAAGGGATTGTTGATAACTCGCGTCCGGTGCCGCATATAGTCGGATGGTTCGTGCGTATGACCGTGTACCCACAGGACGATATTGGGATGGCTGTAAATGAAGTTTTCCAGATTGGAAGCGAAGGCGGCATTTAGAAGTTTTTGCTTGAAATCCACATTCTGAAAATAGATAGGGTGGATGGACATTATACTCGGGGCATGGTGGGTTATGACCACGATCTTTTTATCAGGGTTCTGCGAAGCTATCTGGCTGATGAATCTCCTGCTCTTCTGATGAAGCTCGATTACCGTTTCGGGTCTGAGGGTTTCGCTATTTCGCTCTTTTATGACACTGAAATCCTTCACGCCATGCTTTGCAAAGGCGATAGCCATATCCTGATTTCCCAGAAGCTTGAAGTCGGTCCACAGGGTGCTTCCCACGAAGACAATGCCATCAATTTCCACATAATCGTTATTCAAAACGTGGATATTGGGGAACTCTCTTGCTCTTTCCTTCAATTTTTCATCCAGTTCGTGAATGTTTTCGTCATAGTATTCGTGATTTCCCGGGACGAATAGAATGGGTTTATCCGATGGAAAGAGCTCCGCTATGGTATCTATGCTTTTGACACCCGTGTTTATATCCCCTGCAAGAATTATCACGTCCGCATCCGTTTCCGGCACTTCGAGCAACTTCTTACCTTTCCACATTTCGGCATGTAAATCACTCATTATGTGGAGCTTCATAGTTGGTAATTGTAATTTTAAGGCAAATTCTGCCAGTGGCATTTATAATTTTTGCATGCAAAAAATTCGTTTTAAATTGAAAGTAATTACTCCAATGTTTCTTGGCGGAGTAGATCAACTGGTTGCCGAAACCCGTCCTGCTTCTCTCAAAGGCATCCTGAGATACTGGTATCGAATCCTGATAACGAATAAATATGCTTCTCAGTATGAGCTCAAAGGATCTCAGGATTGGATGGATTATAAAAAGTGGGCTAATAAAAATCTATGGCAGAAAGTTTACGAAGATGAAGGCGAACTCTTTGGAACACAGGATAAGGCCGGGAAGGTGTGGATTAGGATGGGAAAAATTACGAGGAAACTATCTGCTTCTGAAGTCAGGAAATGGTTAGGAAGCCTTGGTAGAGAATTATCTTACATAGGATATGGACCTATTCTCTATGTTAATCCTAATAATCCAAAATATCGAAATTTATCTGGCCTTTACGGGAGAAGTAGAGGATTTGGTCCAGTGAGGGGATATTTCTCACCGGATATAAGGTTTACAGAGCCGTTGACAGTTGTGAGAGAATGGTCTGTAGATTTCCTTATAAAAGATGAAACTATAAGGGATCGGATTATGGGTCTTCTGTGGTTTGTATCTATGTTTGGTTCTCTGGGCTCCCGTTCACGCAAGGGTTGGGGTTCCTTTTATCTGGATCCAATTGATGAAAAATATGGATTTAAGAGCTGGTCTTATAGTGATCCGCAGACCTTCAAAGGTGATTTTCAGCGGGCCAGTGATTTGTTGGGAATATCCATATCCAATTTGGAGATCTATTATGTAAAAAATATTTTGGATTTGACTGACTTAAATGAAAAATATAGGCGTTACATGTATCCTTACTCCAATCCAAGACGGCCAAGGCCTCTGGATGAAAGAAACTACTTTGGTCTTCCTCGAAAAAACATAAAGAAGATAAGAAGGGCCAGCCCTGTGCATTTTAAGCCGCTGGACAAAGGCTTGTTAATTATAAGAAAATTGGAACCGTTTATAGACCCATCTCAAAGAGTTCCATTAAATCCCAATGCATTTAATCTCTTTTTAAATAGTCTTGGCAATAATAACTATCAGCGTATATGGCCTTAAAAGGAGGTTTGAATATGACTAATAATAAAGATAAAGATGGAGTTCTGATTTTCACCTTTTCACCTGTTCAGGGATTTATAGAATCTTCTCGCCGTACGAGGGATTTCTTTACGGGGAGTTATATTCTATCGTGGCTTACTTTCAGGGTAATGTGGAGATTAAATAAAGAGAAAGGAATTGATATGGGAGATTTCGTGTACCCCATTCCAGACGATCAACCACTCTGGAAATTATTTGATGATGAAGAGATAAAGGACATAGATCTCCTTGCTGTAGCTAATTTCCCGAATCGTTTTGTATTAAGAGTAGAATATAAAACTGGAAAGCAACTGATTCAGGATATTAAGAAGATTTTCTATGAGGAATGGAAAAAATTATATGATCACGTTTATGAACAATTCATTAAGGGGCATGATAATTCTATCAAAGAACAGTTCAAGGCTCAGGTGGAAAACTATTTTACTCCTTTCATCGTTGTGGTTAAAGATATTGATTTTGATAATTATGAAAAGCTTTTCGAACCGGAAGATCGGAAGGATTTGGATTATATAGGTGAGCAGCAAAGGGACAAAAAATATAAATATACTTATGGATATACTTATGACTTGGCTGAAAGAATTCTCGGTTCAAGAAAAACTTTGAGACCTTATAGGGGAGTAGTGGATTATCCTAAAGGAGCTGATTTGAGGGAATTCGAAAGTTGTTCTGTGTGTGGTGAGAGAAAAGCCCTTGCTATAAGGTGGGATGATTTGAAAAATGACTATAATTATGATATTCAGGACGACAGGTTATGTGGGGTGTGTCTGGTAAAGAGATTGGGGTATAAGTATTTTGAAAAAGTGTTTAAAGAGGAAACCAAGATAAAAGATTCCTCAATAGAAGATATATTTAAGCATTTTCCATCGACTCGTGAGATTGCAGGGGTCAAATTTAAGGGTTTTGTATTTAATAACTGGGAAGTCTTTGAAAGTGGAATTAAAGATTACCTTGATGGGATACGGGAAGTTTATAAGAGAATAAAAGATTTGGAAGGAGTATTTACGGAAGAAGAAAATGATGCAAAGCGTTTTTACGAAAAGTTAAAGGCTTTCCTTGAGGCGAGAACGCATCCTATACGCGCATTTAAAATAAAAGTATTTGATAAATACAAGGATGAATTTTTGAGAACAGATGCTGCACTTTTTCATATAGATGAGTGGAACAATGCTATCACCTATCTTTCGAAACTGGGAATAATATATGACATAGAAGAGTGGAAAGGCTTTCTTAAGGGTCCAAAGTTTGCATATAAAGTTGACAGTAAAGATAATAAAGAAGAGCATCTTATACATTCCAATTCCTATTTCGCAATATTTTATGCCGACGGGGATCATATGGGCAAGTGGCTTGGACTTAAACAGGAAATCAGAGGGGAGCCTTTAACTGAAGAGTTCCATAAAGATTTTTCGAAGGCAATTTCTGAATATGCCCTGGAAGATGTGCCTCAGGTGGTGGAGAAGGAGCATCCGGGCAAGCTGGTTTATGCCGGTGGTGATGATGTGTTTGCCTTCGTCCATCCGTGGGATGTAATGTCAATTTTGGATAAATTAAGAAGCAGGTTTGAATCGAGACTGGAAAAGTTTCCTACAGTGGAGGGCATAAAACCTTCTATGAGCGCTGGTGTTGTGATAGGACATGCAAAGGCTCCGCTAAAGAGGTTGATTAAAAATGTGAGAAAAGCTGAAAAGATAGCAAAGAATGATTTCGGTCGAAACGCGTTCGTAATACGAGTTGTTGTTCGTTCGGGAAGTACTTGGGATTTTGGTGGAAAGTGGGAATATAGTTATAATGGGAGAACATTCGATACGGCGGAAGAATTTAATAAAACGATGAAGTTGCTTATGGATGACGGAGAAAATATCGAGGGAGTCAAATGTAATCTGAGTTCTAATTTTGTCTACGATATCCGTGATATGCTCGCAACTTTTGAACCTACTGAATTCGACGAGGATGCTTTAAGAATTTTCGAAAGTCTCTTTAAGAGATCTTTTCGGAGGAAGTTCCGCTGCAGTGGTAATAAAGATGAAAACAAACGGGCTCTGGAATCTGCTATAAATAACTATCTCGACTTTATGAAAGCGATGATTCATACGCATATTGAAGAAGCGAAAAATAATGATTCAGAAGTAAACGAAAATGAAATACGTTATAAGGCTGTTGAAAACTTTGCCAACATGTTTTATGTTGCCCGTTTTATAGCAAAGGAGGTTAAGCTATGAGGTTTTATCACGTTAAACCATTTGATACGGTGGTTTTTGGTGAGAATAAGAGCTCTGCCGCGGGAGACGATCACGAGAAGGGAGGTAAGTTCCCACCTGAAATAATGAAATTATTTAATCTTGGAGAAAAACTAACTTTCTTTGGGATCTTTCCCGTTAATAATAAGCAAATTTATATGCCCATGCCTGCGGACGTTCTTTCTCGGAGGAAACAAGAAACCGGTCCATATTATATTCCTACTTTGAAAGATTTTTCGAAGTTCAATGGAGTTAAACTGGAATTCGAGGTAGATCTCTTTGCGGGAAATGAAAATTCAAATCGTTTCTTACCCTGGGTCGGGAAGTTCGAGGCTCTGGAAAGGGCTAGTGGTTATATAAGTTCTCATGCATTTTTCAAAAATTATATGGTAACTCCATATGGAAAGTTAAAGATTGATGAGAAAGATAGGGGGAAAGAGCTTTTCAAGGAAGAGGTTCGAATAGGAATTGCTCTCGATTATTCCATTCGTACCGTAAAAGAATCCATGCTTTATGCTCACGTTCATTACAGGTTGAAGGATGGCTTTGTAATTCTTGTATCCGATGATCTAAAAGACAGATTGGCTTATATGGGCGGAGAACGAAAAGTGGTTCGTATATATGACTGGAAGTATGATAATAGTTTCATTTCTGCTATCGAGGAAGATTTGCAGATAGAAGAGGGAGGATTATATAAGTTTTATATTACCACACATGCTTTTCTCAATAAAGATATAAAGCCCGGTGACTCTATAGTAATTGGTGATGTAGGTAATGGGGAAGAAAGGGTAGAAATGCAGGTTGAATGGATTTATTCTAACGGGGCTGAATGGATAAGTGGTGTAAATTCGAGATCTAATTATCTCGATAGTGATAAGAATAGTAATGGTAAAGAGTATAAAGGGGAGGAAAATAAGAGAAATAAGGTAAACGAGGAAGAGAATGAGGAAATTACTGAAAATAATAAAAATAATATCCTAAAGAAACCTGCGGTTTTAATGCTAAAACCGGGTGCAGTATTTATATTAAGAGCCAAGACGGGGGGAGTAAAGCTGAATAAGTATGTCCAAATTAAGGACCAGCCTAATTTGCCAGCTGAGAAAGATAGAAAAAAATTCATACCTAGGGGTTGGGGAAGTGGAATTATATGGAAAATAAACGATGAAAATTAAAAAGGAGGTTTTGAAATGAGGAGACTTTACTATTCCATAAAAGCTCTGACACCCCTGCATGTAGGGGTTGGAACTGGACTGGGACATATAGACCTTCCTATTCAGAGAGAAGTCCATACCGGATTTCCTATGATTCCAGGAAGTGCTGTGAAAGGAGCGCTACGAGAGTATAGACTGAGGAAAATTGCCGGAGAAATCCCTATAGACGATTTAGATAAGTGTTTGTCTGAATGTAGCAGCGAATGTGAATCTAAGAATGGAGTGAAGGTAAAAATTGAAAGTTTGGAGCAGTTAATACGCTAT
Organism: Deltaproteobacteria bacterium; assembly: GCA_027068235.1. Taxonomy (GTDB): domain Bacteria; phylum Desulfobacterota; class Dissulfuribacteria; order Dissulfuribacterales; family QOAL01; genus JAADCZ01. The sequence goes on from JAMOUE010000208.1 coordinate 8,108, forward strand.
TTCGGTTGTCAGGAACAAGCCGGATACCTTGCGTTCTCCGATTTGAGGATTCTCCTATTTCCCGTCAAGTCCTTAAATGGTATTTTCGCTTATGTGACAAGTCCTCAGGTTCTGGAGAGGTTGGCCGAAGATCTGGATTTAGATAAGATGCCAAAAATAGAAATTGATAAAGATAAAGCAATTGTTACCAAGACTTCAGTAAACAAGGTGGAAAAATTGAATGTTGTCGTTTTAGAAGAATTTACATTTAATACAAATGATAATGATATGGAGCCAGCACTTGTTGGTTGGATAGGGAAAGCATTTGAAACTTTGGGTATAGCGGGAGAAATGTTCGATAAATTAAAGGAAAGATTAATAATCCTTCACAACGATGCCTTTAACGACTTTGTCCAGAATTATACAGAAGTTCAAACCCATGTAAAGATCAATCCCTCTACTGGAACAGTTCAGCCGGGAGCTCTCTGGACTGAGGAATATCTTCCTGCTGAAACTTACATGTATGGAATCATCTTCGAGACAAGGAATGATGATGGTGAAGACTTGATCGGTGATTCCAAGCTTTTACCAACGCACCTCCATCTGGGTGGAGATATTACAACAGGAAAGGGATTTGTAAGGATATACAAGAAGGAGGAATAAAATGGAAGCCAAAACTCTTGAACAGAAGAGGGCTTTATATGCATGGAATGTCATTGATAAGCTGAAGAAAGCCGAAGCTTTTGGCAATGATAGGATATTGAGCCTTTTTCGACGCCTTCCTGCGATGATTATGCATAATGGTTTGATTACTGCCACTTCGTTTTTAAAGTCGAAGAGCATTTCTAAGGGAAAAATAAAAGAAGAAGGGGCTGTTCTCTATGCTTTGGAAAATTATTTGGTTTATAGACTGGAGCATAATGGTGATTTACCAACAGATGCTAAGGGTATTGAAAATATCGATAAACGGATACTGGAAGATACTCATGCGAGGTACATTAAAGAGTTACTTAATATGGAATTTCCCTTATATCGTGTAGAGGCAATGGAAGCTCTTTATATTGCTCAATGGTTAAAACGTATAGCAGAAGGAGAGATCGAAGATGAGGGTAAGGGAAGCGATTGATAGAATTTTTAATCAAGGGAAGTCTAATTATGATAACTTATCTTTGTTATTCTATAAGTGGGGAA
>JAMOUE010000209.1 GCA_027068235.1 Deltaproteobacteria bacterium
TCCATTTGAAATGGCAGAAAGTGAGATCGGAGTTTTTACCTTAGTCTGTCTTTTACTTTTTCGACGACGAGGTGCGGCAGGTACCTTAAAAAGTTTGTGTTCCGGAATAAAGGCCTTGTTTGTGTCCAACATCTGAAAGGCCTCTTCCAAGTACCCTTTAACTAGAAATAGACCTTTATCACCTGAGTCGAACCGAACTTGGTTGTCAGAATGTCTGTTTTTATAGCTGTAGTCCTGATTGTAGTGTTCAAGTATGGCTGCAATCCTTTCTAAGCCTTGGGAAGTATCTGAAACAAAATAGACAGATGTATCTTCATCCAGCCACTTTCTAATCTTTTGAAAAAGAGGTGCAAAGAGTTCCACCCTTGATCCAAGTCCTGATACAAAAAGCTCAGGGTCTATGATGGATGCTTCAAGCTCTATTTGATGTGTATAGTCTGTCAAGAAAGCTGATTGTATTTCATTGACGTCAGACACAATAGAAGGCGGATTTATCAAAATCTTTTTACATTTTGAAATGTTATCTGCAATTTCAGCTTGTCCCAGGATAAAGGCGTGAATATCTGCCAGGAGCCTTCCTTTTTCCTTTTGGGATAGATACGACTCCTCCATTCTATCTAGGGTATTTACGATTGTTGCTGCCGTTTCTAAAGGTGATTCAATGACTATCACCGCATCTTTGGCAAGAAAGTCGAATATGGACCAGGGGGCCTGATAGAGAAATGGCAATAGCGCCAAGCTGCCTTCAGTTTGCCGTCTGTTATCAAGGCTATGAATGATCTGGGTTACCTGGCGGCCGCTCCAGCCATTTTGCGCCGACCTGGAAATTATCTCTTCCTTTGCCCGTCCTATTGATTTGTCAGAAAGGATGACTTCTGTAGCTGGTAAAAGTACCACTTCTTCCAGCTTTTTTACTGTACGTTGAGTGTCTGGATCAAAGAGGCGTATCTCTTCCACCAGATCATCAAAGAATAGAATCCTTATAGGTAGGTTAAAACCAGGTGAGAAGATGTCTATAATTTCTCCTCGAACTGAAAACTCTCCATACCTTAAAACTCGTACATTTCGTTCATAGCCTGTTTCAACAAGCCATTCCAAAAGTCTTTTTCTATCCAGTTCTTCACCTGCCAAAACAAGTTCACTGTGATTTTGTATTTCATTTCCAGGAATGAATCTTTCTATCAAGATAGAGGGAGAGCATACGAAAAAACCATTGGAATTATCTTGAAGGTCGTTCAATGCTGCTATTCTGCCTGCCGCCTTGGAAGAGTCTGGAACAAGTGGTAAAAAGCCAAAATGATCATAAGAGGGGATGAGCTTTACAGGTAAGCCCGATAAGAATGTTAACTCTTGGTGTCTTCTTTGGGCCTCTTCCTTACCTGGAGTTATCCACAGCACCTGGGATGGTTTTTGTGAAAAGTGTTGTGAAAGAAATAGGGAACAGGCAGAGATGGAAGGACTTTTAATCGCCCAATTACCCTTCACACCAGCTAGATTTTCGCAAAAAGGGCCCTTTTTTTCCATAATGTGAGAAAATAGTTGTTGAATTAAGACAAGACCGCCTTAGCCATCTTGAGTTGAATTGTTGCCAAAAGTTCTGCAATTTGCGTTGTTAGGCTTTCAAAGCTCGTTTTATTAAGTGGGCACTCGCACCACGATTGCCAGGCCTTTATCATTTCTTGTGCACAGCGTAAGTTAAGTTTTTTTCTATCCTTTTCAATATGTTTTCTGAAATCATCTGCATGTTCTATGTGAAACTGTTGATATTCATTTTGAAAGATAGTGCCAAAATATTCATACTCCTTTCCGCTGGCGTGTTTATCAAAAAGGGCACTAAAGAGTTGGGCACAGATACAACTTTTAAGAGGGGCAATACGTTTGAAATATGTGTTACCAGTAAGAGCAGGATCTGTCTCTGTGGCCAGTAAAGAGTTATAAACTATCTCTTTTGCCAGGGGTATTTTTATATCATTCAAAACGTCTATATCTTTTAAGTTTACAGTTGAAAAGATCGTTTCTAAACGATTCATAACCATGAGAACGAGATCATGGGCCTGTTGCGCTATGACAGAATCTTCGGCATATGTCCTATGCAAGGAAACATCTGATGTGTCTTGAGAGTCTTTTCTCACTAGCTGATTGTTTTTTTTCGAGGAAGCCATAATTAATATCTTCGTTTTCTTGAAAATTATGATGACATAATTGAAGCTGTCAAGCAATAGAACCCAAATATTATTAAAAGTGTCCTCTTAATGCCTCACTCAGCACCTCAAACCTCTTGATATCAATCTTTTCTGCCCTCTGCGAAGGATCTATGTCAGCCTTCTTTAAGGCCTCTTCCAGTAACGATTTATCCAATTT